>CAZQLB010000021.1:8331-15114 GCA_964593915.1 uncultured Pseudobdellovibrionaceae bacterium | reverse complement strand
GGATACAAAAGACCATAAAATGCATGCCGAATGGGGGGAGATTACTTCCGAAACCGCACGTACACTCAATAACGTACGGGCAGGTGGCGGACGTATTATCGCTGTTGGGACAACATCCTTGCGGCTTTTGGAATCGGCGGTCGGACCCGATGGGAACATCCATCCTTTTTCCGGGGATACCGCGATTTTTATCACACCTGGATATACCTTTCGGGCGGTGGATATATTGATGACCAATTTTCACCTGCCCAAGTCCACTCTTTTTATGTTGGTCTGCGCATTTGGCGGGATGGATCGGATGAAACGGGCCTACGCCCATGCAATCCAAAACGGGTATCGGTTCTATTCATACGGAGATAGCAGTTTAATTTTTAAAGCGAGAGAAGTTCATCTTTGTTTATAATATAGACATAAAAGCATGAGCAGGGGGCTTTTCGAGGTCTTAAAAAGGGATTATGCTCATTCCTACATCGTGAAAATACCGAAAAAATAAAAGGATAAAATATGAAAATAGGGGTCGTTGGAACGGGATATGTCGGGCTGGTATCTGGCACATGCTTTGCTGAATTTGGCATTACCGTTACATGTGTTGACACAAATATTGATAAGATCGACCGTTTAAAAAAGGGAGATATCCCCATCTATGAACCTGGTTTACAAGACCTTGTCGATAAACAGGTTAAGGCTGGCCGTTTGTTCTTTACAACCAATTTGGCTGACGCGATGAAGGATGCGGATGCTATTTTCATTGCTGTTGGCACCCCGCCGCGCGCCAGTGATGGTCACGCCGATTTAACGTATGTACATCAGGCTGCAAAAGATATTGCCCAGCATTTGAATCATTATACCGTTGTTGTGAATAAATCGACCGTTCCGGTTGGAACCGCCCGCGCGGTGGATCAGATTATACGTGACATTCGTCCGGATGCTGATTTTGATGTGGTGTCAAACCCTGAATTTCTGCGTGAAGGCGCGGCTATTGATGACTTTTTACATCCAGACCGCGTCGTTGTTGGGACGGAAAGCCCCCGCGCCCAAGCTGTGATGAAGGAACTCTATCGCCCCTTGTTCCTCAATGAAACGCCGATGGTTTTTACCACGCCGGAAAGTTCGGAAATCATTAAATACGCCAGCAATGCCTTTTTGGCCACAAAAATCACCTTTATTAATGAGATTGCGAATTTATGCGAAGCGGCCGGTGCCAACGTTCAGGACGTCGCCCGCGGCATGGGGCTGGATGGCCGTATTGGGTCCAAATTCCTGCACGCAGGGCCCGGATATGGTGGATCCTGTTTTCCAAAAGATACGTTGGCCTTGGCTCAGATTGGCCAGGGATACGGCGCCCCTCAGACCATTGTTGAAACAGTGATCAAGGTGAATAAAGATCGTCAAATCAGTATGGCAGATCGTGTTATTGATGCCTGCGGCGGTACGGTCAAAGGAAAACGGATCGCTGTTTTGGGCATTGCCTTTAAACCACAAACGGATGATATCCGCGAGGCGCCCGCATTGGTCATTATCCCGGCGCTGCAAGCGGCCGGCGCATCGATTGCGGCCCACGATCCTGCGGCCATGGATCATGCACGTACAGTCTTGTCCAATGTTGAATGGTGCGCCGATCCGTATACAGCCGCCCAAAATGCTGACGCATTGGTGATCATCACTGAATGGAATGAATTTCGGGCCATGGATCTGGCCCGGATTGCCGAAATTATGGCCGCAAAACGGATCGTTGATCTGCGAAATATTTATAAGGTCCATGAAATGCGGGAACATGGGTTTGCATACACGTCCATCGGTCGGCCTGGTTTAAATAATAAGGGTGATGATGTGTTGCCGTTGATATCTGTCGCGGCCAAAGCGTGTGCATGATCGTTTTGGGGCTGGGTTGAGATAGGTTGATGTGGGATATGAATCCCTGGTTTAACCACCCTCTTCTGATTTCTGCCCTATATTTCCCATAATATTTATTATCACATCAGAGGGTGGGGTGCGCGGGGGTGTCTTTCCTATCTCCTGCGGTACAGGAACGTGCCGAATCAAGGTGGGTTTGAGGGAATTAAGATAGTCCCGTGCCCCCCCTAGCTGTACACCTGGCTTTAGAAGCATGCAAAATCCCCGTTCTCCATGGGCCTTTATAAGGACGGGAGTGTATTATTATTTAAATGCTTAAATGATCAACAGCCTACGCTCGCGCTACGGCTGGGGAAGCTCCGCAACAAAGGGGCGCAAGGACCAATCATTGCCGACCTTACGACCCCAATCAACGTAGCCGTCCGTGAAGTCCGTACCAGACACGAGGGCCCGGGTGCCACGGGCCTCCGTCGACGATACGTACCAGTGCGCGTAGCCGGAGCCTATTTTCGTCACAAATCGGCTGTCAACGCCGTTATTATCGGCTTTAGCAAAATCACCCTTATGTCTTAAATCATACATGTTGTTCGGATGTGTGATCTTTTCACTTGGATATTCTTTGCCTCTTACGAGAACCAAAGGTGGAATCATTTGTTTTGTGAATTCCCCAGGTTTAAGATTGAGGTTCGTTGCCCGCATGGCCATTTCATACGTCACGTCACGGGCATGAGAGGGGCGATCCAATAATTTCTCGCCGTTCGGGTGTTGGTTCAGATACGCGACACGCTGGTTAAAGGTTCGATAAATCCGCACACCGTCCTCATCACGCGCATCGGTGATGGCGGCATAGGTACGAATTTCTTGGCCCTTGGCCCATTTGGGTGTCCAAACCCCGGTATAGATCCCAATGGGGTTATCTTTGTCATCACAAATCGTTTTGGCGATATCGTCTTTTGTTAAACGACCATTGGTCCGGTGCCACAATACGGCGGGTGCACCGTCAATCGGCTTATCATTTGCTATATGTGCTGGAAGCAGCAAACCTGACTTCTTGTCGTAAACAGTTATCGTCTGGCCGTTATGTGTCACTTGCAACTGCCCAGCTGCATTGAAATGGGCAGCAACACCAGCGCGTGTCACGACCGCCTGCTGGCCTGCCTGCAAGGGAAGTTGGATAATCTGGTTGGTTTCTGGTTCGCTCATAACGCACACTCCTCAACGATTAAATCTGTCAAAAAATTCTGGGCTTCTTGATCGCGTGGGGCCAATTTAACGCACGCTCGGCGGCGGATAAAGAAGGAATGGGATAAACAATACGGAAACTTTAAGGGTTTGTCAATTATTTCTATAATTCTTTTTCTGTGTTATATTTGTCTGACATGATTTGTGCCCTGACCTATGTTCATGAAGTCTGATGATGGAGCCTCCCTCTTCTTTCCAAGCCCCCTCTTTCCGCACTTTAATCCTTTTATATTTTAATAAAAACATACATTTGCATGCTTTATCGGCGCCTATTAACCATTTCCTTGTAAATTTCCGGCATGATCAAAGATGTATTCTTCATCAACGATTCTTTTCCGCGTATACAAATGTCTGACGATCAAAAACAACAGCAAATCGATGAAATGTCCGAACGCCTGGCGCGGATGGAAAAATTTGTCACCCGCAGATTCGATGAAATCTCGGCCGAAATCCATGCAACGTGCCAAATGCTGGACATGGCAGAAACAGGTATCGGCCAGAAATTCAGCGAGATTTTAAGGGTTTTAAGCGCCATCACGTTCTCTGGATCCGGATCCTCCCCCCATAACGTGGGCGTCGAATTGGACGCCGTTGTCAAAACGACAGAGGATGCGGCAAACCGAATCTTGGATTCCGCGACAGCTATTTCCGAAATGATGAAGGAAGACAGTACCCATAATTGGGGAGATCCTGCAACGCGCATAAAATTCTTTAAACACATTCAAAATCATACGGATAATATCCTGACCGCCTGTGCATTCCAGGATTTGACCGGACAGCGTATTGGAAAAACATTGGAAAATATACGCAAAGCCGAGGCCGAGCTTTCTGAAATGCTGGCCAAAATGGGTATCGCGTTAACATTTGATCCCGTTCATCCGGATATCAATGAATTGCCAAAAGACGTACAGAACGACAATCTGTCCAATCAGGATGATGTTGACGCCTTGTTCCGATAACTGTTTTTGCACGTATCGCATACGTACCCATACATTAGTAATATGTCAAATAAAAACCCAGATATAGACCCTTACCAGAATGCGCGCGACCGTTTAGCGCAGCAGCACCGTGATGCGTCAGAAAGCCCCGTCCAAAAAAGCAGCCGGGTCATCGATCACCTGGTCGACGCATTGGCGGGGGACCCGTCTTCGTCCCTGCGCCGGGTGGCAACATTGGTTGACATTGCTCAGCATCCGGGGACCTCTCAATCCGGAATTATTGAACGTTGTCAATATGATAAGTCCAGCATTGCCCGGGATATCGATTGGCTTTACAACTATGGGTGTGTGACCCGCCGGGCCAGCGAAAACAGTGGCCGCGAAGTCGCCTTAACCATCTGTGGATTTTCCAGAACACACCTTTTGCACGCCGCTGCTATGATGGACGGGGATCTGGAACGCTTGCAAAACTTTGTGCAAGGGTATATAACCTTATTTAAAGGATATCGTGCTACGCTTAGGGATATGAAAATTATCACCGTGCTGGCGGAAAAGGGACAAGCATCGCGCACCGAACTTTTGGATGCCCTTTACAATGGTCCGGTATCCACAGACACACGGGCCGTTATGGCGCTTATTTAAAATGGGTTTATGAGTACAGATGATGGGCAAAGAGATGTATAAATTGACAAACCCTGCACAAAAGGCTGTTTTGAGCATCGCTAATGGAGCTTTTAGCGTTAATGGTCTTCATATCCCCCGCTCCGTACCTGGAACAGCTGCTGCTCCAGCCGAGCAACCAAAGCCTGGGAAATAATCCCGTTCTTTAATCTGTAATTCGTTTAAAGGTTTTTAGAGGACCATGGCTTTCTCGCGGCTAGGCTCCCGCTAATGATCGGCCGCAGGACCCCAGGGTTTCAAATGCATCGGTTAATCTGGCAATCATCGATTCTTCTGCCGCACGGATAAAGGCACGCGGGTCATATTCCTTTTTATACGGGATACCCGTTTCTGGATCCACCTGGTATTGGAATGCCCGCGCGTGCGCCGCGATATAGTCCCCTGCTCCCCTGGCATAGGCAAATTGGGTATCGGTATCAATGTTCATTTTAAATACACCGTGCGCAATGGCTGTTTGAATATCGGATGCGCTGGACCCCGATCCGCCATGAAACACAAAATGAAGAGGATTACGAATCTGTGCCCCTGCTTTTTTCGCAACATAGGTTTGGATATCGCCCAAAATATCAGGACGCAGTTCAACATTTCCCGGCGCATAAACGCCATGAACATTTCCAAAAGCGGCCGCAACCGAAAAATGACCAATAGAGCCAAGAGCATCCGCCATCGCCGCCACATCCTGCGGGGTTGAATAAAGCCGCGCTGGATCGGTATGATCAGATCCCACGCCGTCTTCTTCGCCGCCTGTTACGCCCACCTCCACCTCCAGGCTCATGTCTATTTTCGCAAGCCGTTCCAAATACCGCGCACATGTTGCGATATTATCCGAAAGAGGTTCTTCGGACAGGTCAAGCATATGGGATGAAAAAAGTGTTTTCTTGGTCGCTTCAAAATACCCTTCTGAATGCTGGATCAGCGCATCAATCCACGGCAGCAATTTACGGTTCGCATGATCCGTATGAAGAGCGACGCAAACACCATATTGCGCAGCCAATAAATGCACATGTTGGGCCGCCGCAACCGCCCCCAAGACCCTCGCCCGAAATGAATCATGAAACCCGCGACCGGCCATAAATTCTGCCCCGCCATTTGATAATTGAATAATCACATCGGATTTGTTTTTTGCGGCTGATTCCAAAACCGCGTTGATGGTGGATGAGCTGGTCACATTCACAGCAGGAAGGGCATATCCTTTTTCTTTACAGGTCGACACAAGAATGCGGTAATCCTGTCCTGTTACAACACCTGGTAATAACTTTGTCATGATTTAATGTCCTATACGCTATACATATGATTTATGCGAGATGATGTTTAAAATAAATTCTGCAGCCTTGTCTGCGGGCAAGGCGGGGTCATCAGCACCTAATGTCCGGACAAGTTCAGAAAATTGATTCTTTTGATCTGTTCGCGTTCCAGTAAAGGCTAACATATGTGTAATTTCTCTGGCTAATTGATCGGGATTGCACTGATCTTGAAGGTATTCGGGTACAACAGATCGTTTCAAAACAATATTAGCCAAATGAACATACGGTGTCGAAACCAAAAGCCGTGCAAGCCACCACGATATCCGGCTAAGCCGATAGGCCACAATATGCGGAACGGAGGCAATCGCCAGTTCCAGTCCCACGGTACCAGATGCCGCCAGTGCTACCTTTGATGCGCGCATCGCCTGAGGTTTAAGGGCCGGATCCACAATCACATCATATTTAAACCGTGCCTTTTCAAGATAATGGCGCAGTTCATCCGCCAGATACGGAAAAGTTGGAATCAAAACATGGATATGACGAAATTGGTCTGCAACTTTGTTCATGGTATCGATAAAAATGGGCGCATGCCTGGTGACAACCCCCTGCCGGCTTCCGCAAAAAAGTCCGATCACCGTTTCTTCATCCAAGACATGCAAGGCCTGTAACAATGGTTGTGGATCGATCGTCCTAATCCCTGAATGCACAGCCGGATGCCCCATCGCGATGGAAGGCAATCCGTGCTCTTCAAAATAAGGCGGCTCGAATGGAAAAAGACACACAAGACCATCCAAAAAACCTGCAATCTTTTGTGCCCGGCCTGG
>CAZQLB010000021.1:0-8321 GCA_964593915.1 uncultured Pseudobdellovibrionaceae bacterium | reverse complement strand
TCCAGATCCCGCGCCGATGTAATTTTTTTTGCACACGGAAACAAAAATCAGGACAATCAATCGTGATAACAACATCTGGCTTAAACGCCTCGATCGCCAGGACCGTATCGTGAATAGCCCGCATGAAAAAGAAAATTTTGGGAAGAATTTCGGTTAACCCCATAACCGCGAGCTTGTACATCGGAATGCGTGAAAGCCCAAGCCCCGCCGCCTTCATGACATTGCCGCCAATCCCCTGGATATCCAATGGACGATCCGTGTGATGACGCAAAGCATTTAAAACAGCGCCGCCAAGAATATCACCCGACTCTTCACCTGCAATAATAAAAACCTTTAATGGGTGGGACACTGTTTACCGCCCCTGGTCGCTTGCCCGTGAAAAGGCCCGGCCTACAATAAATATTTTAGATTCATTCGCTATGTGAATAACACGCATTGGATCGGCCAACAAAGTCGCTCCCTGCTCCACTACAATTCCCCGAAATCCCGCCCGTATAGCCAGTTCAACCGTATTGGGACCAATTGTTGGCAGGTCCAGATCATGGTCCTGCTGCGGCTTTGCGCCTTTTACAAGAATAGGGCCGGGACCCAAACGTTTTAAACTGGCGCACCTTGTGATCAGAGCCGATGTTCCTTCTGCCCCCTCTACACCCAGGACAATTCCATTTTGAATAACAACAGCCTGTCCGACATCCACGGCCCCTAAGGCATTTACAACCCGAATGGCATGATGGATATCAGATTCGTCCGAGTGGTCCGCGTCATAAATACCAAGAGGACCGGAAGATGCCAAAAGTTCGGGTAAAAATTCCTGCACACCATGAATATGAAAGCCTTCCTTTTCAAACAGGTCGCGCACAACACGCAAGAGCCCATCATCACCCAGTTGTCCGCGAATTAACGTCGGTCCCAACTTCCATAATGTCCAAAAATCTGGAGCAAGTTCCTTGATCCCCGGCCGCCGCAATGCCCCAATAAAAACAAGATCACGTACACCGTTTTGTTTAAAAAACGCGATTATTTTTTTGCCTTGTCCCATACGTAAAGAGGTCCGGAGATGCGGTTCAAACGCCCCTAAATCAGCAAAACCATCCAATGCAACAACAACAACTGGACGCCCTATCTCTTGACATCGTTTTGCCAATGCCTGCGGAAGCATTCCGGATCCGGCAATAATCCCAATTGGGGCGTTTGGATCTGACTCTAGGCTACTTTTCTTGGTGGTTGGCATAATGGAAACTTGGATGGCTCTGACATAAATTGAACGATCTCCATGATATATGGATCGTTTGCATATGTCACGCGTGCTTGTTCAAGTCGTTCGCGTAAAGTGCCATGTCGATCATCAAAAATATCGTTATAGGCACGCAGCATGTTTTTAATCTGGCTTTTATCAATACCGCTGCGTTCCAAACCAATGATATTGAGCCCTTCCAAAGTTGCATCGTCACATTTTACCCGAGCATAGGGAATCACATCGCTGACCACGCGGCTCACACCGCCGATAATCGCATGATGTCCCACACGGATAAATTGATGAATAGCCGCAAGTCCGCCGATAATCGCATGATCACCAACCGTGACATGACCCGCCAATGTTGCTTGATTCGCCATGACAATATGGCTACCGACATCACAGTCATGCGCCACGTGCGCGCCAACCATAAACAAGTTATGGCTGCCGACACGGGTGACACCGCCGCCCTGAGCGGTCCCGATTTGCATCGTAACATATTCGCGAATGGTGTTATGGGATCCAACCTCTAACGAGGTTTCCTCACCCTTATACTTCAAATCCTGGTTGATGCCGCCAATGGAAGCAAACGGATGAATAACCGTATGCGCCCCAATTGTCGTATGGCCATCCAGAACGACATGAGATTTAAGAGTAACATGATCACCGATTGTCACATGCGGTCCCACAATACAGTAAGGACCAATTGTAACGTTTTCACCAATTTTTGCCGCGGGATCAATAATCGCGGTTGTATGTATATGTGTTGTCATAGAAGGCAGATTAGTCCATTACCATGGCGGAGAAAACAGCCTCAGCCACCAAAACGCCATCAACTTTTGCTTCACCCTGAAACTTCCAGACATTTGCCCGATTTTTCAAAAGCTTGATATGAATAGTCAAAGAATCGCCGGGAACAACAGGTTTCCGGAAACGCGCCTCTTCAATAGACATAAAATAAACGTATTTCCCTTTTGCGGAGGCGCCCAAGTGTAAAGCCACATAAAGACCTGAGGTCTGCGCCATCGCCTCAACAATCAAAACACCAGGCATGACCGGACGGCCAGGAAAATGCCCAACAAAGAACGGTTCGTTCATTGTAACATTTTTAAGCCCAACAGCCTCAACACCGGGCGTGTACGACAAAAGCCGATCAACCAGCAAGAAAGGATAGCGGTGCGGCAACATCTCCATAATTTTATGGATGTCAGCAACGGGCGTCAGGGGGGTGGCGGGTTCAGATAATGTCACCTTGATACTCCTCTATTCAGTTCCGGCTTTTGTTGTACTCTTTTTTTGGCCGTGCGCCAAGCGCCGAAGTGCGGCTGTACTCCGCATAAATTGAAGTTTTGGTTCAGCAGGATACCCCATCATGGTCACACCCCGATCAACATCGGACATAATACCGGACTGTGCCGCGATCTGTGCGCCAGATCCGATCCTCAGGTGTCCTGCAACACCCACCTGCCCCCCCATGGCCACGAAATCTTCGACCACGGTACTGCCTGCAATCCCAACTTGCGATACCAATACGCAAGACCGCCCAATTTTAACATTATGTCCAATTTGAACCAGATTATCGATCCAAGTTCCATCTCCTATAATCGTGTCTGGCCCCGCGCCGCGATCAATACATGTATTCGCGCCGATTTCACATCCATTCCCAATGATGACGCGCCCCAATTGAGGAACCTTTACAAATCCAGACGGATCCATGGCAAATCCAAATCCATCCTGACCAATACGTGCACCAGGATAAATGCGTGTTTTTTGGCCAATCACCGCGCAATAAACAGATGCGTTCGCGCCAATCCGGCACCCATCCCCTATGTCAACGGAATCACCAATAACAGCATTGGATTCAATCCAAACGCTATTCCCTATTTTAACATTGCGCCCAATAACGGCTCCTGGATCCACACGGCACCCATCCCCTATCACAGCGGATGGGTCAATAACCGCACGGTCTGAAACAGCCGGGATAAACACGCCTGTATCATAAAACATCTGGGCAATCATGGCATAATGTTTATACGGCTGTTTCGTCACAAGCGGAATTGTGCCAGAGGGCACTTGATCCACCATGTCTGGGCGCAGCAAGCAAACCCCAGCTTTTGTCGCCCGAAATTGGTCGTTATATTTTGGATTATCAATAAAAGACAGATGATCCGGCCCCGCCTGATCCAGCGGAGCCACATCCGATATCCGCCGATCTGCCACATCGGACGGGATATCAATCCCGATCTTTGCGGCAAGTTGCCCCAATGTAAAAGGGCCCTCTTTTCTAAAAAATCGGGGATCGGCCATTATCTTATTTTCTTTTGCAATACTTACTTCACTTCGATCGATTTGATCTTTCCGTTCAATCGCGTCAGAACGTCATCTGTCACTTCCAGCGATTTATCCCCAATGATGACGTTTTGTTTTGTAATTACCAGTTGATATTTCTTTTCAGCCGCCATGTCCGAAATCACTTGCAGCATATTTTCCTTTAATGTCTGGACAGCTTTGTTAAAGGACTGTTCAACAGTCATCCGAATTTTTTGTGCCTTGGCGCGCGCATCCATCACTTTTTTTTCAAACGCTTTGCGCTCTTGTTCAAATGCTTCTTTTTGACCGGCATCACGTTTTTTGATCAGGTCTTGCTCATTTTTTTTAAGGACATCTTCGATATCTTTAATATCTTTTTCCATTTTCTCACGGCGCACCTTGACCTGAGACAAGATATCTTTAGCGGCATCAGAATCATTCATGACGCGCTGTACATCCACAACCGCGATGACCACACCGCCTTCTGCGCGAGCAGGTTCGGGAGATTTAAAGAAAGCAAAAGCCGAAAGAACAGCAATAAATATAAAGGCTGCAAGAGAGTAACGCATCATCATTCCTTTTTGTTTAAATAACATCATCATTAAAACCGTGTTCCAAAGTTGAAACGGAAATATTCCGTTTGGTCAAAGTCTTCTTTCATATACGGGTATGAAAAGTCAAGTCGCACGGGACCAATCGGCGAACGCCACGAAACCCCCAAACCGGCGGCTGAACGCAGACTACTTTCGTCAACGATATTGGTTTTATCCGCTTCGTCAATAGACCATAATGTCCCAACATCATTAAAGGCATGCCCCTGGATACCATATTCTTTTGGCAAGCCAAGCGGAAAGCTTAATTCAGCACTCGCCCGATAATACATGTTTCCACCCAAGGCGTCATTTGTTTCCGTGTCACGCGGGCCAATCCCCGACCGCTGAAAGCCACGCAAGGTGCTGCTGCCGATAAAAAAGCGTTCGTTGATTTCAACATCGCTGCTTAAACCTTGGATAACCCCTGTTTCGCCATTCACGTTGAAAACAACTTGATCCCATACCGGATAATAATACCCTGCACCCGTTTTTCCAGAAACATAGTCAGCATCTCCGCCAAGACCCGCATATTCTGTTTCAAGCCAATACATCCATCCGGTTGTGGGGAATAATGCGCTGTCTCGGTTGTCATAGGCCAGCCGCTGCGATATCGCAGATGTTGCACGTGAACCTTCTTGATCACGTACGTAACGTGATGCGTCGGCTTCGACATTTCGGATTTCATTTGTTTCAAGGCGATATTTCAATGTTTGACGCCAGTGTTCGGACAATGGATATCCCATGCGCAGAGCCCCACCCGAACGACGCTGATCATACGAACTTTCATTTGAAAAATCGCGTGTGATATGGAACGCATCTACACCAGCCGATATATCACGGTCCAAGAAATAGGGTTCTGTAAAAGATGCATCAAATTCTGTACGTTCACCAGCAATCGTGGTCGACACACCAATTTCCTGCCCTTTTCCTAAAAAGTTACGTTCGGTATATCGCACATCTGCCAAGGGGCCATCTGCGGTCGAGAATCCAGCCCCCAAAGAAATCTCACCCGTAGATTGTTCGGATACTTCGATATCAATAACGGTTTTATCAGGGGCTGATCCGGGCAAGTTACGCACCGTTACCTTATCAAAAAAGCCCAGATCTTTAATGTCCTGTTCGGACTTTGATAAAAGATTACGATTAAAGGGATCTCCCTCGATCAATCGCATTTCGCGGCGGATAACCTTGTCCTGTGTACGCAAATTACCATGGATATCGACGCGTTCCACAAAAACACGTGGCGTTTCATCAATGCTAAAGACAACATCGATTGTTTGTGTATCAGGGTTACGTTGGGTTTCTGGACGAACGGTCACAAATGCGTACTGCTGATTCCCAAGTTCCTTAGTCATCGCATCAATTGTTTTATCGAGCTCTTCGGCATTGTACCAATCCCCTTGTTCAAAGGTGACTGTTTTTTCAAGGGCACGTGTATTCGCATCCTTTAGAGCAGCGCGAACCCCCACCTTCCCCACACGATAACGTTTACCTTCGTCAATAGTAAAGGTTACATAAAATGACTCACGATCCGGAGACATCTCAGCCTCGGCTGAGATAACCTGGAAATCAGCATAGCCGCGGGAAAGATAAAAGGTCCGAAGCTGTTCCTGATCGTATGAAATACGATCCTCATCATATTGATCATTGCTAGAGAGAAAATTATACCAACGGCTTTCATTGGTCGAAATTACATCACGCAAACGATCATCCGAAAATTTATCATTTCCAACAAAGCGAACAGACTTTACCTTTGTTTTATTCCCCTCATCTACTTCGAATACCAGATTGATTCGGTTTTGATCCAGCTGGATAATTTTCGGTTCAATACGCGCAGCAAAGCGGCCAGAACGTTGATAGACATCGTAAAGGCGGGATGAGTCTTCTTGTACCTTGGCACGGGTAAAAACCTGACGCGGACGCAGCTGAATTTCAGACAGCAAGGTTTCATCAGAAATGCGATCATTTCCTTCAAACGCAATTTCGTTGATCAATGGATTTTCGGCTACATGAACCATGAGCACATCGCCCTTTTGTGACATGGATACGTCCGCAAAAAGTCCAGTGGCATAAAGGCTTTTTACCGCGCGATCGATACTGTCATCATTTAAAGGATCGCCCTTGCGGATATCCATATAGCTGGCGATGGTGGCGGGTTCAACACGCTGCGCCCCCACAACCTGAATCTCGCGCAAAGGGGCGCCGATCGAGGAGCTGGAAGGCGAGACCTGTGCATAAACAACCGGAACAGGAATTGATGCCGAAAGCAAAAGAAAAGATAAAAGAACACGAGGCATACGGTGTGTCATTGGCGTGTAACCTTTTGATCAAATTAGGGTGAACCATGCGCAATCTAACAGAGCGCTGCAGATAAAAAAAGAGGCCTTCTTATTCCATCCACGAGAAATATCAAAGACTCTTTTAAAAGAAAAGGGACAGGAATCCCCTTCCCACCCCTTTTTACCCATAACCATTTAAATTATTTACAGAATAAGCTGTAAAATGTCATTCAGGTTCGAGAAGACCATCAAGAAAACAAGAACAACAAGTCCAAAACGAAAGGCATATTCCTGCGCACGTTCAGGGATTGGCTTTCCTCCGCGTGCAGCTTCAATCGCATAAAAAGTCAAATGCCCACCATCTAACATAGGAATAGGAAATAGGTTAATGAGTCCGAGGTTAATGGACAGTAAGGCTGTAAAACTGATAAAAGCGATCAAACCAGCCTGGGCCATATCCCCCGCCACTGTTCCGATTCGGATCACGCCGCCAAGTTCAGTGGGGCTTCTGGTTCCCATAATGATTTGGCTCAGCGCCTTTAAAGAATCAACACTGATCTGATACGTTTGAAATACGGCTTCACCCATTGCCTGAACAGGTGCATATTTTTTATAAATAACACTGTCCGGAGAAGTTAAGACAAGCGCATGATAGGTTTTTGCATCCGGATCCCGCATGCCTTCATTGGCCTTTTTGGATGGGTTCACAACCACTTCGTCCATCCCATCCACATCAGCTGTTGCAATACGGAAGGGCCCCTTCCCAATTTTCTGTAAAAGAAGAGCGCGCACGGTATCTGGATTTTTATTGGTGGTAACACCGTCTACTTTCACGATCGCCTTTAAATCGAGGCCATAGCTGGGCCCCAAGGTGCCAATATATCCACGTTCATGCTTGAAACCAAAACGATCCTCCCCCTCCATCCGCTTGGGGGTAATCGTTTTGCGGATTGTCTCGTCACCGCGAGCAAGTGTCACTTCAATAGGGGTATCAAGGGCGATCATTACTTTGCGGCGCATGTGATCAAAACTTTCAATCGTTTCGCCGTCCATTGTTAAAATTTGATCCCCAGGAAGAAAACCTGCCCGATCGCTGGGGCTGCCAATTTGCACCCCCGTAATCGTTGCGGGGATAATTTCACGCCCCTGTGTCATAAACAGGCCCGCCAGTAAAAGTATGGCAAACAGAAAATTGATCCCAGGTCCGGCAAAAACAATAAACGAACGCTGTAAAATCGATTTACTGAAAAAGGCTTGTTTCCGTTCATCATCTGTCATAGGACGTGCGGGACCATCCGCGGCATCCTGCACCTGATCTGTTTTTCCTGCGCCTGCCGGGTCTGTATCACCGAACATTTTAACGTAACCACCGATTGGAAGAAGGCATATCTTCCAACGTGTCCCGCTTTTGGAACGAAACCCAAACATCTCGCGCCCCATACCCAGCGAGAATTCCTCAACCCGCACACCGCAAAGACGTGCAGCCGCATAATGACCCCATTCATGCACCAGAATAAGGATACTCAAGACCAGCAGGAATGACCCGCCATAAATCCAGATATTCGAGGCCACAAGAGATAAAAGATCGGTCAGTGAATCCATTAAAAAAACTCCTTATTCTTCAAAACAATATAGGCAAGATACGACGAAAAGCAACAATGCGTATGTGAAAGATTTTTTTAATAAAAAATAAATTTTTATGTATATACCAGTCCCATGACTTTCATGACAACATATGTCATTAAAGTGGCGAGCATCATTGAATCAATTCGGTCCAAAAGGCCACCATGACCAGGAATAATGGATCCAGTATCCTTTACCCCGGCGCGGCGTTTAAAAACAGAAACGATTAAGTCGCCGATTTGTCCGGCCAATCCAACACCGATTGCCCATATGGTCATAGGG
>CAZQLB010000020.1:9765-15267 GCA_964593915.1 uncultured Pseudobdellovibrionaceae bacterium | reverse complement strand
CCTTGCGTATGTCGCAACGGGTCAGTTTTATCTGACGCCGATTGTGATGATACAGGTGTTTATTCACCTTCTGATCGGATCTGTTATATGGATATTCATGACTGTTATTGCTGGGATGACGGCCTTATGGATGCGGACATCCTCTATGGCCTATTTCTTCGTACAAAAGGGTGGATTTGTCCTGGGCGGGATGCTGTTGCCGCTTTCGCTGTATCCTACATGGTTGCAGGATATTGTTTTTTATACGCCTTTTCCCGCCATTTTTTATGTGCCGGCCCAAACAATTTTGCGTGGGGATCATGTGATGACTTTTATAGAATCCTTGCTGTATCAAGGAGTGGTTCTGGTTGTTGTCGGTGCGGTAATGGTTGCGATGTTCCGGGTATTTGAACATAAGATTTTGCAAGAAGGATAGGGCATAAACATGATATCGATATCCACTATTATGACCGAAATTATGCATGAAGCACGTGTTTTGTTCTTTCATATGGGGCTGGCGTTTCGGCGGATGTCCCAAAATAAATGGCTGGTGATCATGGAAATGATGGCAATGCTGGCGAGTAATTTTGTTTTCTTTTCTATTTGGATCCTTATTTTCCAAATTGTTCCCCATTTAAAAGGGTGGGAATTATCCGATGTCGCCATGATGTATGGGATTGGGGCGTCGTGTTTTGGATTGGCTGCGGTCATGTTTGGGGGATATCGCCGGATAACGGATGATATTGATCATGGCCGGATGGATAGCTATCTATGTAAACCGGCATCGCCATATACTTTGGCGCTGACGTCCGAAAGTCCGGCAGCTGGGTGGGGAGATATGGTAACGGGACCGCTTTTCTTTTTGGTTTTTTGTCATATGACTATTTGGCAGCTGGCTCTGGTGATCGTCATGATTATTCCAGGAGCTGTTATTGTTGCCGCGGTTGGATCCATGATCTATACGATTGGGTTTTGGGTGCAGAATGCGCGGGGGCATGCTGATACTATCCTTTGGATTGCGGTTATTTTTATAACAAAACCACTGCACGGTATGCCCATGTGGATCAAAGCTATCCTGCTGACCGTCTTTCCGATTGGATATGTGTCGTATTTGCCGGTTGAAATGGTTCGGAATCCCTCTGTTTGGCTTTTTATCTGGATTTGGGCGGGGGCGGTTTGGTCTGTTATTTTGGCGCGGTTTGTCTTTTATAGAGGGCTGCGTCAATATAAAGGGATGAGTTCTATTCAGACCATTCGATAGTCATTATCAATATATATCAAATAGATATATTGTTTTTCTATACTAATATAGAAATATATAGTCCTATTTTATTCATATTGCTTTTGTTGTTTGAAATACGATATAAGAGGGACCAGAAAACATAAAAACAATAAGGTCTTTAAAAGGGTGTCTATCATGTCGTCAAAAATAACACAGGATTTTCCAAAACAAGCATCACATAAATGTGATGGTGGAATAGGGGGGACGGGGCAGGCAGGAACCGGAGGTGTTCGTGTGGTGACTGCATGTCAACAACCGCAGCAGCAAAGGCCGTGTTATTGCCCTAAACGTGCGGCCCAAGCCCAGATGCAGCGCTGTGATCTTTAACGATCTGCTTGTTGCTGCTGGATTTGGCGCAGGGCTTCGCCGATAATCATTGCGCTTGAAATAATGACGTTAAGGGAACGTGTTCCGGTCTGCATGGGAATAACGACCCGTGCATCCACGCTGTTATGAATATCATCGGGCACGCCCGCACTTTCGCGCCCGGCCATTAATATATCACCCGTTTGAAAAGTAAAATCGGTATAGGGGATGGCTGCTTTTGTTGTCATCAGAATGCGCCGCTGTCCGGGATAGGATGTATTAAATGCATCTATATTCATATGACGATGTACGGTTGCCTGATCAATATAATCCATGCCCGATGTCCGAATTTTGCGGTCGTCCCACGGAAATCCGCATGGCTGGATAATGTCCAAAGGAATCCCAAGGCAGGCGCAAAGCCGCATGGCGGCGCCAACGTTTTGCGGGATATCGGGTTGGTAGAGGGCTAATCGGATCATCTTATGTACAAAACGATAGGGATTAATATAGTCACTGGAAAGATACGGGACTATGGGCTGTTTTTATCATCAATGAAGATGTGTACAATTAAACCTTTCCATAGGTCATGAGGCTTTGACCATATTCTTTCAGCCAGTCACGTCCACCTTCCATATTAGCGGATAATCGATCGCACAGCCGCCAGAAGGCAGAGGAGTGATCAAAATGTACCAGGTGCGCAACTTCGTGTGCCACAACATAATCAATCACATCGCGCGGGGCGAAAACCAGGCGCCAGCAGAACGACAGGTTTCCATCTTCGGCACAGCTGCCCCAGCGGGATTTTGTATCCCGGACGCGCACATGGCCTATGCGGCGGCGTATCTCGGCGGCTTTTTCGGTCGCCATGTCGGCAATTTCGTTTTGTACCCATGTGCGCAGGTACGTTTCGATTTTTTGAGATGGATTCGAAAGCGGCGTTTCAACCGTCATAATACGGTTTTTAACGGTAATTTCGGTTGTACGTCGACCTTCGTCTCGAATGATTTCTAGGTAATGGTCCCGTCCGAAAAACGGAATAATCGCCCCATCGATAAAGGGGACGGGTTTAGGCAGGGATGAAATTTTTTCGCGGATCCATTTGCGGTGCTGGTCAGCAAAGTCCAGGGCGGCATTCATGTTCATGCGGGGCGGAACAATCAAATGCACGGCCCGTGTTTCAGGATCAAGCCGCAGCATCATGCGGCGTGCCCGCGGACTGACCCGGAGGTGCAGGCGGGACGAGATCGTCTTCAGGCGGTCCTGATGTGTGGGGGTCGCATGCTGCATGGATACCATCCGCTCGTTACAAATTTTCTGGAGTGATTTTGTTATAGCGGTCTGGTTCCTAAAAGTCCAGAAGTTCAATGAAAATGGGGCTAAAATGAACGAAAATTGCGAGCGTATTGCCTTAAAACGGGGCGCCAAAAGGAAGGCTTTTCCATGGGAAAACAAGTGCCTAAGACCCCAAAAGCGCGTTTTTATTATGAAAATAATAAAAACGATAAAACGTTTAAAGGGGGCAATAAGAAAGGGCATGAATTAGGATTTTTATCATAAGCCTGAAACGTATGGATCAATCGGATTCCTTGGCCAGTCGTGCACGGACCGCTTCGATGCTGTGTTTCTTTTTATCGTATTGGGTAGGGGCCATATCGGGCACCTTGGCAAGGTCGGCAGCCGGGATCGGATCGGGTTTGGATTGATCAAATTCACGAATAAAGTGGCGAATACGCGGCATAATCTGTTCGCGCCACCGGCGCCCGTTGAAAATCCCATAGTGTCCCACATTCTCCTGAAAATGGTGAAACTGCATATCAGCTGGGAGGCCCGTGCAAATGACGTGCGCGGCTGTTGTCTGGCCGTGAGCTGAGATATCATCCAATTCCCCCTCGATCGTTAAAAGGGCGGTACGCTTGATTTTGGCAGGGAGAACATCGTGCAGATCATCGGTTGCTGGATTTTTCCATTTCATAAGTCCCTGTGGTAACAGATAACGCTGGAATACAATATCAACCGTTTGTAAATAAAAATCGGCCGATAAATCCATAACAGCCAGATATTCGTCATAGAATTTACGGTGGTGCTGTGCACTTTCGCCGTCGCCCTGGATCAGGTGTTTAAAGAAATCCATATGCGCCTTTGTATGGCGATCCAAGTTCATCGACATAAATCCCGCAAGCTGTAAAAAGCCGGGATAAACACGGCGGAATGCGCCGGGGTAATAGGCGGGAACATCGGATACCAGATTGCGTTCAAACCAGCTGAGGGGCTTTTTTTCCGCCAGCTCATTTACATCTGTTGGACTGACACGTGCATCAATGGGGCCCCCCATCAGGGTCATGGTCCGCGGCGCTGTTTTGTAATTTTCATTATTCATGATCGCAGCGGCGGCCATGACGGGAACCGCTGGTTGGCACACGGCGATCACATGAACATCAGGGCCCAGCATATCGATATAATCGATCACATAATCAATGTAATCATCCAGATTAAAACGGCCCGCTTGCCGGGGAACCATCTTCGCATCTTCCCAATCTGTGATGTAAACATCGTGATGAGGAAGAAGTGCATCCACGGTCCCGCGCAGCAAGGTCGCGTAATGTCCGGACATTGGGGCGACAATCAAAACACGTGGGTCATCCCGGTTGATATCGCGCACAAAATGGCGTAAGCGGCAAAAGGGGCGAACGTCAATAATTTCTTCTGTCACATGGACATGTTTACCATTGATGATCGTAGAGTGCAGATCAAACGTAGGGCGGGCAAATTTCTGGTGCATGCGTTCGAACACCTCGGCACTGGCGGCGATGGTGCGGGCAATTTGTGAGTCTGCCATCGGATGCGCCGGGTTTTTCAGCGTATCCTTTAAAAAACCGGCCATCAGGCGGGCAGGTGTGAACAAGGCATGATTAAGATCATAGAGGTGATAGATCGACATTATTTGATAATCCTTATCATCAGCGTCATTTCATTCTGGCAAGACACGGCGAGTCTATCACAGATTTAGGAAAAGCACGAATAAAATCAGATTTGATCGTTTTCTGATCCTTCATTTTCCTTTGGGGCATATTTTGCCAAAATGCGTTGCAAGGTGCGGCGATGCATTTGCAGGCGGCGTGCAGTTTCCGAAACATTCCGGCCGCACTGTTCATAAATACGTTGGATATGTTCCCACTTGATGCGATCGGCTGGCATCGGATTGACAGGAGGAAGGGGCAGGGATGCGCCGCCCTTATTGATAATTGCGCGTTCGATCATATCTGCATCGGCGGGTTTCGGTAAATAATCAACCGCTCCTTGCTTGATTGCGGATACAGCGGTTGCAATGTTTCCATAAGCTGTCATCATGACGATTTTACAGTCTGGCACATTCTTTTTGATAACGGTGACAAGGTCCAGGCCGCTGCCATCTGTAAGCCGCATATCCAAAAGGGCAAAATCAGGGCGGAAGGATAGGGCAACTTCTTCGCCATTTTCAACCGTGTGCGCGACTTGTACAGCAAAATCGCGTTTTTCCATGGATTTAGCTAAACGCTGTGCCAAAACAACATCGTCATCAACAATCAGTAATTTACCCTTGGACATCTATGGACTCCTCTTTCATGTCACTTGAACTGTCTTGTGTATGATCTTTACCGTCAATGTGGGCTTCCTCTTTGTATTTTGCAAGGGGGAGGGTCACTAAAACTTCGGCCCCGCCCTTTGGATGATTCCGCAGGCGCACTTGACCCCCCTGATTTTCAATAAGTGTTTGGGCAATAAACAGGCCCAACCCCATATTGGTGGATGATCCTTTGCGGGTGGAAAAATACGGTTCCCCCGCCCGTGCCAGAATTGATGGCGCAAAGCCATCCCCATCATCACGGATAATAATACGGGCTTTTGGGCCATAAGGGGTCAGGTTAATCGTAACATCCTGTTTTGCATGTTGCATG
>CAZQLB010000020.1:0-9755 GCA_964593915.1 uncultured Pseudobdellovibrionaceae bacterium | reverse complement strand
TTTTGCACCAGATTCCCCAGGCTGCGGACAATTTCTGGTGGGTGTGTTATCAAAATTCCTTTAAACGTCTCATGATCATGAACAGTCACCTGAATGCCGGGCCGTTCATTTTTATATTGAACCGCCAAGGACGTCATAAGGTCATAAAGAGTCTGTGATGTCACAAGGGGATCTTCCTTGCGTTCTGGGTTGCTGGCAAAATCTTGCAGGATATGGGTGCATCGCTGGACTTGCTGCAACAAAAGTCCCAGATCATCTTTTAATTCCGGATCATTCGCGTAGTCGCGATTAAGGTCCTTGGCGATGATCATAATGGTGCTAAGGGGGCTGCCCAGTTCATGTGCGGCGGCGGCGGCCTGTGCCCCCAGGGCGGCCAATTGCCGTTGTCGTCCCAGCGAGATTTGTGTGTCATAAAGGGCATTTTGAATGTCACGGTATTCATGCGAAATGCGCCAAACATAACTGGCAATAAAGGCAACCGCAAAAATCAGGGCGATTTGTTCCCCCAAAAGATAAGTGGGGGTGATGATAATTTGGCCCTCCGGCCAGGCGAGGGGGCGGTTCCAGATAGACAAGAATGTCGCCATCAAGATGGATAGGAAAGATAACGCCACCATACGGCCAAGGTTGAGGACAGCCGCAGCCACAGCCACCTGGGTGATCATCAGCATGGCGAACGGGTTTTCAAAACCGCCGGTGAAATATAACAGCATGGCAAATTGCACAATATCAACGGCCAGATAAGTGGTGGCCGCATTTTCGCCCAATCGGCGGCGGCCATGCGTGACGATGGCAAACAGGTTAATGAACAATGATAAAAGGACACAGGCCGACACCTCGGTCATGGGCAGTTCGATTTGCAAGACAAAGCGGCCCATAAAGATGGCAAATATCTGACCAAAAATGGCGGCCCACCGCACGGCAATCAGGGTGCGGTTACTGACGGTAAAGGGTGGGGGGTGTGATCCGGGAATAGCCATGGGAAACAGGATAAACTGTTTTTGGAAGGGCGAGAAGGGCTGAAAAAACGAAAAGCCGGGGTTTTCGTTAGGTCTTGATCTCCCCCTCCCGCAGGGGGAGGGGGGATTTTGGTTTTATTAGGGGGCGGGGCCAGCGCCGTTATTTTGTCCCGAAGCCGGGGATGCCGCCGTAGCCGCCGGGGCCTGCCCGCCAGGTGTGTTATGTGCCTCGCTTTTGAAAATTCGGGATAAGGCATTATCATCTATACCGAGCTTATTTCCTAAATGTTCTCTAATATCATTGAGAAGACCATTTTTGTCTTCTTGGTTCAGACTGGATACCTTTTTAATCCCCTCAATTAAGTTGTAGATCCCATTTGTATGTCCACCCTCCACTAATTTTGGAACCACGCCTTCAATCCCATTTGTCTTATCCCCCAGGATCAGCATTTTGCACTGCGCGGCATTCACTCCCTCCAGCAGCGCGGTGATCATTGTGGGTGATCCATACCGTGCCGCAAGATGCAGCGGAATGTCATTCTGTATCCTCACAAGAGTATGCCACGAGGTCAATTCTTTATGATCCTGCACACC
The DNA here is from genome assembly GCA_964593915.1 of uncultured Pseudobdellovibrionaceae bacterium. Lineage (GTDB taxonomy): Bacteria > Pseudomonadota > Alphaproteobacteria > Micavibrionales > Micavibrionaceae > CAZLPZ01. The sequence continues at coordinate 8,202 of CAZQLB010000020.1, read as the reverse complement.
CAATAAGTTATCTCGATCATCGGCAGGCATATTGGATATATTTTGAATAATCGAATCCTGTATCTGTTCCATTAATTGGATATCTCTTGCTTTCTGTTCTTCTGTCAGGTCACTATATTTCATTTCCTGTACTCCTTTACCGTGGGTGTATGGTTAGTCGTGGTTGGTTATGGGCGCAGACTACACACATAAAATACTTATGTCAATATATTGTTGTATTTTGACCAATGACGTGCGGCGGGCCGTATACCCCTTTATACGCCCCATTTATACCCCTTATAAAAATAGGAATTATTTCTTGACTCTCGTGGGAGATATAGGATATATATCCTATATCGATCTGCAGACCGAGAGTGACAAACCAAACGACAACGGCGCGCCGTTTTTTATTGAAGGACCAAAACAAACAAAAAAAGAGAGAAAAAGAAAAGAAGATCAAACAGCAAACAGTCAATCATCATCAGGTTTCAAAAAAGAATGTAAACAAGTGCACCCAAAGCAATGAGGGGGCAACAAACACCTGCATCTTTTTTGAAATGTGATGCGGCAGAAGGGGTCTCTGCAAAACATAATCCGAGATGTGGGCTATTATTTGTTATGTAAAAAATAAAGAGATCGGGGCAAAATAAAGCCCATTGAAAACCAGTTAAAACACAACCTTTTTAAAAGGGATGATGTTTTCCCTTGACCAAGGGGGGCGGAATACGCTAAAAAACGCACCAGACTCGAATAACCATAAGGAAAACGTAAGGGAAGATTATTATGACCCGTCGCTGCGATATTACAGGAAAAGGCGTTCAAGTAGGGAACAGCGTGTCCCATGCCAACAACAAAACAAAACGCAAGTTCAATCCGAACTTGCAGAATGCCAGCCTTTATAGCGAACTGCTCGCACGTTCCGTGAATGTACGCCTGTCGGTGAACGGTATTCGGACCATTGATCACAAAGGTGGTCTTGATTCTTATTTGCTCGCAACCGCTGTTACAAAATTGCCGGAAGGCTTGCGTTCCTTAAAGGCACAGGTTGCCGCCGCTGCGGCTCAAAAAGCGGCATAAGCTTTCGTTTTTTTACCTGATGAAATGATTTTGAATGCCAGCCCGCCTTTTGCGGGCTGTCTTTTTGACAGAAGAGGGGACGGTATCTTGCCGCTGACATATCCAAATTTCCGATTTGATATTTTGCATCGTGCCCCGTCATCGCGTGCGCGTTTGGGGCGGATTCACACGCCCCATGGAACGGTGGATACGCCGCATTTTATTTTTTGTGGCACAAAGGCCGCGATCAAAGCTCTGTCCACCGACCAGGTGCGCGATGTGGGGGCGGGATTTATTCTGGCCAACACGTATCACCTGATGTTGCAGCCGGGGGCGGATTTGGTCGAAAAAATGGGTGGTTTGCATAAATTTATGCGCTGGGATGGGCCGATGCTGACGGATAGCGGCGGGTTTCAGATTTTTGCAATGGGCGAGGGGACGGTTGCGGATGAACTGAAAAGCCGCGGAAAAACGGCGCGGGCCCGCACGTTGCTGAAAATTGAGGAATCGGGTGCAACATTCCGCTCGTATCTGGATGGCGCGATACACCATTTAACGCCTGAAAGCGCGATGGATATCCAGCGCAAATTAGGGCCTGATTTTGTTGTGGCACTTGATGAATGTACGGCGACGCATACAGATAAAGAATATAACAAACGCTCTATGGCGATGTCGCATCGATGGGGGGATCGCTCGCTGGCTCAGTTTGAGCGAAATGATAATGGGGCACAGGCGGTTTATGGTGTGGTTCAGGGCGGGATTTATCATGATCTGCGGGCAGAAAGCGCGGCATATACAGCGGATCGGTCCTATTTCGGGACCGCGATTGGCGGTGCTTTTGGTAATAAACAAGGGGATTTCTTTGATATCGTGGCGGCGACGATGCCGCATGTGCATCCCCATCGGCCTATTCATATGCTGGGGATTGGGGAATTTATTGATATCTTTGAATGCGTCAAAATGGGGGCAGATACGTTTGACTGTGTATCGCCAACCCGCATTGCGCGCCATGGCTGGGCGTTGATGAAGGGGGTGCCGGGTGGACGGTTTAATATGCGTAATGCACGGTTCCGCGATGATCCCGCGCCGCTGGATGACACAATGCCGTATGCGTGTTCAAACGGGTATTCTCGTGCCTATATCCACCACCTGATCAAGGCGGGCGAGATACTGGGGATGCAGATCCTGGCCCAGCATAATGCAGCCGTGATGGTGCGTTTGATGACCGAGGTGCGCCAGGCCATTCAGAATGATACGCTGGATGCTTTGCAGCGCGAATGGATCGTTTAACCGGGGTACGCATATAAACCCACCTGAATAAATAATCGAACATTGTCATCCCCGAAGCGGCGACGCTATCGGGGATCCATTCAAACTGCCCCTAAATGGATTCCCGCTTTCGCGGGAATGACAGTGCTTATCTAACTTTTCAAGTGGCTATAGGCGCCCGCAGATCCTTTAAAATATCCTTTTTCTAAGGGGGTAAATGCGGTTTTTGTTGTTTTTCCTGTCTTTTTTATCTTTAACGAACTTTTAGGGTCTTTTTAAGACAATGTTAGGGAGCAGCGGATAGGCTTGCTCCTCCTTCACCTGCACGACGCCAGGAGCGGCTTTTGTGACCCATTCAATAACACTTGATCATCACCAGCTTTTTGACATGATGCCTGTGCCGCGGCTGGTGGTACAGGTGGAAGATCGTCATGCCAAAACCATTATAGAGTGTAATGCCCGTGCGGCTGAATATTTTGCTAAAAATAAAAGCATGATCATTGGAAAACTGGCCCATGATATCATGGATCACGAAGTTGCCACTTATTTCGAACAATCATTTCAGGTGTGTATCCGCCAGAAAAAACCCGTAACGATTCAGGCGTTGCCCAGCTTTCCGCGCGTTGTGCGTGTTTTTGGATTTATCATCAATCCTATTTTTGATGAGTCAGGAAACGTTATTTTTCTGGATATTATTGGTCAACCTGATACGGCCAGTGAAACAAGCCTTCAGCGCGAGCGTAACGATGCGATTTCGCTGATGACATCTATTTTTGATGCGTCTGAAATTGGTATTATCGTGACCGATCATAATCGCCGTATTGTGCGGGTCAATGAATCGTTTGTACGTACTTTTGGGTGGTCTCGTGAATCGATTACGGGCGATGATGTCTTGTCGTTGGTTGCGGCGGACGAAGTGGACCGTATGCGCGATCATCACGAAGAGTTTATTCAAAGCGGTCGCCGTATGACAGGTGAAATGAGCTTGCTGCGGAAAGATGGCAGCATTGCAAATGTCCTGTTTACAACAGCGATGCTTGAATTATCACAAGGCCGGCGTTTTTTGATTACAACGATCATGGATATTACGGTGCGTAAGCAGATGGAAACGTCTCTTCGTGTCGCAAAGGATCAGGCAGATACGGCAAACCATGCAAAATCGTCGTTCCTGGCGAATATGTCCCATGAACTGCGGACACCTTTGAATGCGATTATTGGCTTTTCGGAATTGATGTCCAAGGAAACGTTTGGCCCTATTGGAACACCTAAATATATCGAATATCTGCATGATATTCATTTCAGTGCGCGGCATCTTTTGGAAATTATCAACGAAGTATTGGATATGTCCAAGATTGAAGCGGGCCGTATCGAACTGGATGAAAGTGTGACGGATGTATCCGAAATTATTGATTCCGTTGTACGGATCATGACATCGCGTGCCTTTTCATCAAATATCACATTGAACATTGAGCGTGACGCGGATTTGCCGCGGATTAAGGCCGATGAACGCCTGATGCGTCAGATTTTGATCAATTTGGTCAGTAATGCGGTCAAATTTTCAAACGAAGGCGGGCGCATTGATATATCCGCGCATATCATCGGTGACGGTGACATGCAAATTATTGTTCAGGATTACGGGATTGGCATTCCGCGGGATAAGATATCAAAGGCGCTGGAACCTTTTGGGCAAATTCATGATAATGCGCATGCGGCGCGGGCGTATTTGGGGACGGGACTTGGGCTTCCTCTGGCACGGGCGATGACAGAACTGCATGGCGGTGTTTTGGATGTTCAATCCGATACAAACGAAGGAACCCGTGTATGTGTCACCTTGCCGGCACGCCGGGTTATCAAACCGTCATAAGAAAACAGAAATAAAAATCGGGGTCTTTCATGACATCTCCTTTTGATTTGCAGACAGGATTATGGCTGGATATCCAGCTGCGTCGTCTTTCTGCTCAAGGTGCGTTTTACACCGTTATTCAAAAAGGGGATCAGGACAGCGGATTTGTCCTGGTCAACCATCGCGTTTTTGGGGCGCAACCAGCTCTTTATGAATGGCGCAGCGGGTTTGATGGCCTTTATGCCTGGTATAACGTGGATTTTTCGCGAAAAACACAAGAAAATGTTGAAGAAAAAGAGATAGATGCGTATATTGCGCGGGCAATCGCCCGGGATCCGGATCTGTGGGTGGTTGAAATTGAAACCCGCACACCTGATTTTCCGCTTGAAGGACGCAAAGCACAACATGATACCTGATGTTATACAAAAGCGCCGAACCTTTGCGATCATTTCGCATCCGGATGCCGGAAAAACAACGCTGACTGAAAAATTGCTGTTGTTCGGGGGCGCGATTCAGATGGCGGGTATGGTCAAGGCACGCGGGGATCGTCGCCGTGCGCGGTCCGACTGGATGAAGGTGGAACAGGAACGCGGGATTTCGGTGGCATCATCGGTCATGACATTTGAAAATGGCGGGATCACTTATAACCTTTTGGATACCCCTGGCCACGAAGATTTTTCCGAAGATACCTACCGGACATTAACGGCTGTTGACAGCGCGATTATGGTGCTGGACTCGGCCAAGGGGATCGAGCCACAAACATTAAAATTATTCGAGGTGTGCCGTCTGCGGAACATTCCGATTATCACGTTCATCAATAAAATGGACCGTGATGGGCAGGATCCGTTTGCGATTATGGATGAAATTGAAAAGAAACTGGCGCTGGATGTCACGCCGATGACATGGCCAATCGGTATGGGCCGTGATTTTAAAGGATGCTATGACCTGAAACAGGATTCCCTCTTGCTGTTTGAACGCAGTAAAGGCGACGCGATTCTAGAGGGGATTGTTTGTAACGGCCTTGATGATCCGCAAATTGATCAGCATGTATCATCAGAACAGGCGCAGAAATTGCGCGATGATGTCGAAATGATTAAATCACTGTGCCCCGTATTCGATCATGAACAGTATCTGGCCGGACATTTGACACCTGTATTTTTCGGCAGTGCGATCAATAACTTTGGGGTGCAGGAATTGCTTGCTGGAATTGGACGTTATGCGCCGTATCCGCGGGTGTATACCGCATCGGAACGTACGATTGACCCCGCTGAAAAGCCGATGACGGGATTTGTCTTTAAAATTCAGGCGAATATGGATCCGAAACATCGTGATCGTATTGCCTTTATGCGTATTTGTTCCGGTATGTTTCAAAAGGGGATGAAGGCTTTTCACGTGCGATCCGGCAAACAAATGATTATTCATTCTCCGCAATTATTTTTGGCGCAGGATCGCGCCGCCGCGATCGAGGCGTATCCAGGCGATATCATTGGCATTCCAAACCACGGAAACTTACGGATCGGTGATGTGTTGACAGAAGGCGAGACGTTGACCTTTACAGGCATTCCATCTTTTGCGCCTGAATTGATGCAGCGGGTCATCGCGATTGATCCGTTAAAAGCAAAACATGTCGGCGCAGCGTTGGTTCAGTTGGCCGAGGAGGGGACAGCACGTGTGTTCAAGCCATCGTATGACTCGGGATGGATTGTCGGGGTTGTCGGGGCCTTGCAATTTGATGTGCTGGCGGATCGGCTGCGCACTGAATATCAGGTTCAGGTGAAGTTCGAAGCAACATCACATTACGCGGCGCGGTGGCTGGCATCGGATGACTCATCTAAACTCAAGGCATTTATCGATTCGAATGGATCCGCCATTGCCATGGACCATAATAATGAACCCGTTTTCTTGGCGCGTAATGCGTGGCATTTAAGTGATGCGCAGGAAAAATATCCAGAAATCAGGTTTTTATCGACAAAAATCGGTTAGTTTTGGCATTATTTCCTTGAAAAACAGGATAAAAAGGGCCATATCTATGCATAGCGTACAAAAATTGTACGGTTTTGCTAATGGATTGATATGATTAAGCTTTCACGTTTAACGGATTATGCCATCGTGATCGTTGCCGAGTTGTCGCGCACGCCTGGGGATATTCAGGCAGCGACAACCCTGTCGGCGCGTACGCGCATCCCTGAACCAACTGTCGCCAAGGTCTTAAAGATTTTGGCGCGTAGCCGGGTGCTTGATTCATCGCGCGGTGTGAATGGGGGCTATGTCATGAACAGGGCGCTTCATGATGTTTCAATCGGTGAAATTATCGAGGCGATGAATGGCCCTGTCTCCCTGACGGCCTGTGTTGAAGATGGCGAAGAGGAATGCTCCGTTTCCGGAATTTGTTTATTAAAAGGTCGTTGGACCCCCGTGAATGACGCGATTAAAAATGCATTTTCCAGTGTGCGGTTATCGGACATGATTAAGTCTGCCCCGTCTGGTTCTGGATCCAAACAGGTGTGAGATGGCCGATCAACAAACAATCGCAGCCGTTGCGGCATTGGAACAATACACAGCCGGTTTTGAAACCGATATTGAATCCGATCGCGCGCCATCTGGATTAAACGAAGATATTATCCGGTATATTTCAGCAAAAAAATCCGAACCAGCATGGATGCTGGATGCACGGCTGAAGGCCTTTGCGCATTGGAAAACCATGCCTGAACCGGAATGGGCAAATCTGAAATTCCCTGTTATTGATTATCAGGATGCCAGTTATTATGCGGCGCCAAAAACTGCCGATGGACCAAAATCAATCGATGATGTAGATCCGCGTTTGCTTGAAACATACGAAAAGCTGGGGATTCCCTTGCGCGAACGGGCCATTCTGGCTGGTGTTCAAAATGTCGCAATTGATGCTGTTTTTGACAGCGTATCGGTTGCGACAACATTTAAAGACGAACTGAAAAAAGCGGGCGTTATTTTTTGCTCTATTTCCGAAGCTGTGCGCGAACATCCGGAATTGATTCAAAAATATCTGGGATCGGTTGTGCCCTATGCTGATAATAAATTCGCATGCCTGAATGCGGCTGTTTTTACGGATGGTTCTTTTGTCTATGTCCCAGAAGGGGTGCGTTGCCCCATGGAATTGTCGACCTATTTTCGGATCAACGAAAAGAAAACAGGCCAATTCGAACGCACGTTGATCGTTGTGGAAAAGGGTGGGTACGTTAGTTATTTAGAGGGATGTACGGCCCCAATGCGTGATGAAAATCAGCTCCATGCTGCTGTTGTTGAACTGGTTGTGCATGACGATGCGGAAATCAAATATTCCACGATTCAAAATTGGTACCCTGGTGATGAAAATGGGCGCGGCGGTATTTATAATTTTGTCACAAAACGCGGAATGTGTGCGGGGGCACGCAGTAAAATCAGCTGGACTCAAATTGAGACCGGATCGGCGATTACGTGGAAATATCCATCTTGTATCCTAAAGGGGGATTATTCATCGGGTGAATTTTATTCGGTTGCGATTACAAATAAACGGCAACAAGCTGATACGGGCACAAAAATGATTCACCTGGGCAAAGGCACGAAAAGCCGTATTATCGCCAAGGGGATCGCGGCTGGCCAGTCGAATTCAACATACCGCGGCCTTGTGAAAATTATGCCTGGTGCGGACGGCGCACGCAATTTTACCCAGTGCGATAGCTTGCTGATTGGTCAAACATGCGGTGCGCACACGGTCCCTTATATTGAATGCCGTAATCAAACGGCCCAGCTGGAACACGAGGCAACAACATCAAAAATATCCGATGATCAGCTGTTTTATTGTCAAAGCCGCGGATTAAACGCCGAGGATGCGGTTTCATTGATTGTGAATGGATTTTGTAAAGAGGTTATGCAGAATCTGCCGATGGAATTTGCGGTCGAAGCTCAAAAATTAGTCAGTGTAAGTTTGGAAGGGAGTGTTGGCTGATGCTGAACATTCAAAATTTATGTGTCGAGGTTCAAGGTAAAAAAATCCTGGATGGGTTTTCTTTGTTTGTGCCGCCTGGTCAGGTTCATGC
>CAZQLB010000019.1:14811-15462 GCA_964593915.1 uncultured Pseudobdellovibrionaceae bacterium | reverse complement strand
GGCAAAAAGAGATCCCTGCCGAAATTGTTTTTTCAACGCGGTCTATTTTTTTTGCGCCAAAATTTTGACCAATAAGGGGGCCCATGCCGATCGCAATTGCCATCAGGATGACCGATGCCAGTCCTTCGATGCGCGTAATAATCCCATAAGCGGCAACAGCGGATGCGCCGGATAAGGCAAGAAATGATGTAATCACAGCACTTGCAAGCGGCACAATCACGTTCATGATGCCAACAGGCAGCGCGATACTGAAAAGGCGTTTTGCCGACTGACCCAAGCCCGTCAATGTTAAATGGGCGCGGTCCAACATCTTTTTATGAACGATTAAGACATATAGCGCAGCAATGGCCCCAATCCCATTGCTCATGACATTTGCGGCGGCGGCGCCGGCGATCCCCCAACCCTCAAACGAACCAATCCCCAAAACAAGTACTCCGGCAAGCGGGATGTTGATGAGTGAGACCGTGAGCATAATAAAAGAAGGGATCAGAGAGTCCCCAGCTGCGCGCAGTGACGCATTAACCACAAAGGGGATGGCGAGAAAAATATATCCCCAAAGTGAAATGCGCATAAAGGAAATGATATCGGGTAAATGGGCTTCTGATGCGCCCATTTGTGCGAAGATAGAAGGCATTATCCATTCACCGGCGG
>CAZQLB010000019.1:0-14801 GCA_964593915.1 uncultured Pseudobdellovibrionaceae bacterium | reverse complement strand
ATAGATACCCGATAACATAATGACATGCGCCATAAATTGTTTCAGGCTATCAAATTGTCCTGCTCCAATAAAACGGGAACAAATCGAAGACGTCGCGATGGATAATCCCATGACCAGATTAAATAAAATACCAGTTACGGGGAATGTGAACGAGATGGCTTCAAGTGCAACCTGGCCTGTTTTAGCGACGTAGTAGGCGTCAACAACCTGCATGGAAACGATAGACAGAATCCCCCAAACCATCGGTATAGACAGTTTAGCGAGGTGGTGGGGAATAGACCCCGTTGTCAAATCAATTGTGGAGGGATGGGCCATGGTGGCCCCCTTTTACTCCTTTTAGCTGGATAGGTCAATTGGACAGAATGTTTCATGAAGGGGATGGGTTATGATATTTTGTTATTTTGCACTGCCGTATGTATTTCCTCTTGAGATTTTGGCTTTTATTTCCTAATTTTCTGGAGGATAATGATAAAAATAATAAACAAATAGCTCAGGTGTATCCATGACAACGGCGCAAAAGAAAAATAATACAAAAAACAACACGATCGAATCTCTCTTTTCCAACTGGTTTTTTGATCAGGTGGATACGGATGATTTGGACACGATGACCAAACTTCATAAGGATATGATTGTACAGGCGCATTTAAAAATGATGCCCCGTACGGGTGGTGTGCCCTCTATTTCTTTTTCTGTTCCGGATATAAAGGCCAAGACATGGGCTGATCGTAAAACGTATCTTGATATTATTGCTGATGATATGGCTTTTATGATTGATTCTGTTGCTGCCCTTTTATCGGATGAACATTATTTGATTGATCTTTTGCTTCACCCGCGGACACTTGTTTCTCAAAATGCAAAAGGACAATACGTTTTGGATAGGGATGGTGATGTTCGCCAATCTCATTTACATGTTGTGATTCGTGGTGTTTTGAATAAAGCACAGCAGAAAAAATTAGAACAAGATATCCGTGATGTTATCCGTGATGTGGCGTATGCCACACGTGATTGGCAATCCATGCGTGTGCAGGTACTTGAATCAAAACAACATATTATGAAGGCGCCAGAAGGGCGTTATACGCGGGATGAACTGATCGAATATGCTGAATTTTTGGATTATTTATATGATAATAACTTTACTTTTCTGGGCTCTCGATCTTACGCCTTTAAGGTAAAGGGCGATAAAATTATCAGCGAAATTGTAAAGGGATCAGGGCTTGGGCTGTTATCGGATGATCTTTTTCCTGCTTATATCAGTGAGACAGGCGAACCTTTGCCCCAGAAATTACAGCATTTGCGCATGCAGCTTCCAGCCCTTCATATTGGAAAAGTGAACCGAAACTCGACAGTACATAGACGTGTTCCTCTTGATGCGGTGACGGTTCACCATTACGACTCCAAAGGACATGTTGTCGGTGAAACATTATTTGTTGGTTTATTTACATCTGTGACTTATTCACGTAGTTTGCGTAGTATCCCTGTTTTAAAACATAAATCAGATATAGTGATGCGCAGATCTGGTTTTGAATCGGCTAGTCATGATGACCGCGCGCTGCGTCACATTCTTGAAAAATACCCGCGGTATGAATTGTTTCAGATTGATGCAGATGATCTTTATAAGACATGTTTGTCTATTTTAAGGCTTCAAGAACGTCAACGTATTGCACTTTATTGTCGGAAAGATTTATTTGGTCGGTATGTATCTTGTTTAGTTTATGTACCCCGGGATCGGTTTGAAACGCGCTTGCGTTTAAAATTTCAGCATATTTTGGAACAAGAATTGAAGGGGGTATGTACAAATTTTTCGAGTTCTGTTGATGATTCCCCACTTGTTCGTGTTTTATTTACGATTGCTATCCATCAAGGTGAGCAGACATCTTTTGATTCATCTGGAATTGAACAAAAACTTCAGGAAGCTGGGCGTAGTTGGGGCGACGTTTTGGCGGATCAAGTTCATCAGAATATGCATGATGATGAACAAGCTGATCATTTGATTGAACGTTATGCCGATGCATTTTCAGGAGATTATCGGGAACGATACCCCTTAAATCAAATTCAGGGGGATATTGAGCGGGTCGAACAGTGCCTTCTTGAAAAAGATATTCAGGTTTCTTTCCAAGAAGATGGCGAGAATTTTTCACTGAAGGTTTATACATCTGGCGCGGCTCTTCACCTTTCTGATGTATTGCCTATTCTAGAGAATATGGGGCTTTATGGGATCGCAGAACACCCATTTATGATCGAACCATCTGGCATAGAAGAGTCTGTGACTATACATGATTTTACGTTGCGCGGGCAAACGAATGTACCTTTCCCTGTTCTAAAGCCTGTTTTTGAACAGGCTTTCACCGGCCTGATAAAAGGCGCATACGAGAATGACACATTAAATGGATTGACATTTTATGCGGGCTTGCCTGCACGTCAGGTTATGATTATTCGTTCCTATATTCGTTATTTACGGCAAACAACATTGCCGTACTCATTGCCCTATATGGAACAGGCTGTTATCACTTATCCGGGTATTGCCGCTGATTTTGTACGCTATTTTTTAGCAAAGTTTGATCCTGATCTAAAATCTCGTAAGGTTACAGATATTGAAAAACGGATTGAAGAACAATTGGAAGGTGTATCGTCCCTGGATCATGATCGTATTTTACGTGGACTTTATATGGTATTTCAGGCCAGTGTGCGCACCAATTATTTCCAGGTTCAAAAAGATCAGATGCCAAAAGAATATCTGTCTTTCAAAATTGAAAGCCAGAAAGTCCCATTTTTACCTGATCCCAAACCTTACCGTGAAATATTTGTGTATTCCCCGCGCGTTGAAGGTGTGCATTTACGCAGTCACCGTATTTCTCGTGGTGGACTTCGATGGTCTGACCGTGTTGAGGATTTTAGGTCTGAGGTTTTAAGTTTGGTTAAGGCGCAGATTGTTAAAAATTCTGTCGTCGTTGCAAGTGGTGCGAAGGGTGGTTTTATCGTCAAGCGTCCGCCATCACTCGCCAATCGCGCCGCGTATATGGCGGAAGGTATTGAATGTTACCGTACCTTTATTCGTGGACTTTTAGATATTACGGATAATTTGGGTGTTGGGAATAAGATTATCCGTCCTTTGGCTGTCGTTGCGTATGATGCAGACGATCCTTACTTGGTGGTCGCCGCGGATAAGGGGACAGCGACGTTTTCGGATTACGGAAATGCGTTGTCTCTTGAATACGGTTTCTGGATGGGTGACGCCTTTGCTTCGGGGGGTTCAGCTGGATATGATCATAAAGTTATGGGGATTACGGCCCGTGGGGCATGGGAATCTGTAAAACGGCATTTCCGCGAACTTGGACATGATACTCAGGCACAACCATTCGATGTGATGGGTGTGGGGGATATGGGCGGTGATGTGTTTGGTAACGGTATGCTGTTATCACCTTTTATCCGTCTTGTAGGGGCTTTTAACCATGTTCATATCTTCTGCGATCCGGATCCAGATCATAAATCTAGTTTTAAAGAACGTGAACGTCTGTTTAAAGGGGTTATGGGATGGGATCAATACAACCCCAAGCTTTTATCAAAGGGAGGGAGGATTTATAACCGAAAAGACAAGGTGCTAGACCTTACGCCTGAAATTCAAAAACGTTTTGATATCCAAAAATCAAAGGTTACGCCATTTGAACTTATGAGTGCCATGCTGAAGGCACGTGTGGATCTGCTTTATTTTGGCGGTATTGGCACCTATGTCAAAGCAACGCATGAAACGCATATGGATGCGAAAGATCGTTCCAACGATGCTGTGCGTATCGACGCAATAGAACTGCGTGCGCGTGTTGTTGGGGAAGGAGCAAACCTTGGGGTGACTCAGGCCGCACGTATTGAATATGCGCGCAAAGGTGGGCGTATCAATGCTGACTTTGTCGATAATTCAGGTGGTGTTGATACATCAGACCACGAGGTTAATATTAAAATTCTAACTTCTCAATTGATGGCGAAAAAACCGCCTAAACTAACAATAAAGGCACGTGATGCGCTTTTACGTTCTATGACGGACAACGTTGCATCACATGTTGTCGCAGATAATTTTGCACAAACTCAGATTATATCGGTGCAGGAGTCACGTGCCTTTGATCTGCTTCCAGAACATCAGCAATTTATGCATGATATGGAACAGGTTGGGCTTTTGGACCGTGCGCTTGAATTTTTGCCTGATGATCAAAAGATTGCGGAACGCCGTTTGCTGCAAAAGGGATTAACGCGTCCCGAAATTGGGGTTCTTTTGTCTTATGCAAAAATTTATTTACGCCGTGAATTTGTATTGACAAAAGCACTTGGCGATTCTGCTGCCATTCCTTATCTGATCAATTATTTTCCCAAGCAAATGCAGGAAAAGTTTACGCCAGATATTATGCAGCATCCACTGCGCCTTGAGATTCTTGCTACCGTTTTTGCGAATAAGATGGTGAATTATATGGGGCCTACACAAGTTATGCAGCTTGCAAAAAGTTGCCAAAAAGACTTGGGTGTTTTGGTAACGGCTTTTATCGCTGTTTGTTCGATGCTTGATTTTGATGGGGAATGGACGACCCTTGAAAAAGAAGTCAAGGATCCAGCTGCACAGCTTAATGCACTTTATGAACTGTCTGTTTTAATGTATCAGACAATGTCTTGGCTTGTTATGCATATGACTCCCGGTATGACAGTTGACCAAGTTATGAAGAGATGGGGCGCTTCTATCGTGGTGCTTCATAAAATGCTTGGTACAGAAAAGGGGATAAAGTCCATTTTATCACCTGTGCAGTTTACTTCATTGCAGGAAAAGAAATTGCTGTGGGCATCTACTGGTGTTCCTTCCCTTTCTGCATTATATTTGGCAGGCCGGACGAAACGCGCCCTTATTCCTTCTGTTATTGATGTATCAGAACGTGCCAAGGTTCCTTTGGATAGGGCGGCTTCGGTTTTCTATCGTTTAGGTGATATGTTTGCCTTTACGACACTCCGCCGTATTATTGATCAGATACCTCGGACAGATATATGGGCTCAGGATGCTTTGTCGGCTTTGTCTCGGCAGATGAATAGTGCTCAAGAACAGTTGGCTGAGGCATTTTTACGTGCGATGCCAAAGAAGACTGAAGATGTCCAAGTTTGGCTGAATGCACAGATAAAAGATGACGAACAACTTCTCTCTCAATTAGAGGATATTAAACGTCGCGCATCTGGGGATTCCAACATGGTCCTTGTGATCTTGCAGCGTATCAGTGATATTACAGTTCGCATAGGATCATCAAAATCCAAATAAAAAGGCCGATGTTTCGGTTGGCGCGAAATTGGTTCAAGCATAGATATGGATTGTTTATATCCATATCTATGATTTGTTTGCCGAACAAACCTGTTAAAATAAGGGCGGATAATACAATCTTCCATATTGGGGTGATATCCCAAAGTGCGGCCATGGTTAAAAGGATTGTCCCTGCGTAAAAGATTGCGATGATATATCGGCTGTCATCTCCGAACAGAAGGGCGGTTGATTTTATACCGATTTTTGCATCATCTTCTTTATCCATATGGGCATAAAGCGTATCGTATCCAAGCGTCCAGCAAACTCCGGCGGCATATAGATAGAGTGCGGGCATTTGCAGATCATTTGTCATGGCTGCATATCCCATTAAAGCGCCAAAATTGAACGTTAGTCCCAAAATGAATTGAGGAACATAGGTGATCCGTTTCATTAAAGGGTATAGAATGATAAGAGGGATCGCCAAAAATCCAAGCACGATAACAGACGTGTTCATCTGGATCAGAATAAGAAATCCTATTATCAGGAGACTGAAAAGCAGGATATAAGCCTCGTGTATCTTGACGGTGCCCATGACCAGAGGCCTGGATTTTGTGCGCTCAACTTTTCCATCCAGATCACAGTCCCATAAATCATTGATGATACACCCGGCGGATCGCATGATGATGGATCCTGCAGTAAATAAAATGAACATCCAGGTTGTATGATATAGGTTTTGGGCTGTGCTCATGTGATATCCTAATGTGATCCCCCATAAGCAGGGCAGGAGCAAAAGCCAGGTTCCGATGGGGCGGTCCAGGCGCATCAGGTATATAAAGGGATGGATCCGCGCGGGGGTATACCGAATAACCCATGGGTTTTCATGGAAATCAGACTTGCTGATTTTTGGAAATTGTGGCTCACTTGTCTGTATGGATCCCATATTTAAAACACCGCGGCTATATGTTGATATCCCTTTCATAACGAAAGGCGATGATATTTCCTTGTCGGAAAGTCAGGTTCATTATCTCAAAAACGTGATGCGCCGGCAACTGGGGGATCACGTGCGGCTTTTTAATGGAAAAGATGGGGAATGGGCCTGTACGTTAGACCGTCTTGATAAGCGTATTGGAACGGCGCGGGCCCAGGATTTGATACGGGCGCAGGGGGGTGGACTTCGCCGCACACATCTTTTTTTTCCGCCCCTGAAAAAAGAACCTTTGGATATCCTTATTCAAAAAACAACTGAACTAGGTGTGACTCACTTTCATCCTGTCTTGACGGATCAGGCTGATGTCCGGACAATGAATATGGACCGTATCGTAGCCCAGGTGATCGAAGCCGCAGAACAATGCGAAAGACTGGATATTCCGGTTATAGCGCCCCTCTGTTCCCTTAAGCAGATGATTGCTGATGTGCCTTGCGCGGGACCTGTTTTTGTTGCGGTGGAACGGGCAGCGCTGCCGGGGTTTGCTGCATCTGTGTTGGAATTACAAGAGAGCGCTGCCTGCGGATTCCTGATTGGGCCGGCAGGGGGGTGGAGCACAGCAGAACGCGATCTGATCCTCTCTCAAAAAGGGGGGCTTGTTCCCGTTTCTCTTGGGGATGCGATATTGCGCGCGGAAACGGCGGCGATTGCCATGGCTGCCGTTATCACCATCGGCCAAAGAAATGATCGTGTGTAGCGTTTGCGTGTCACGGGGATAAAGAAAAAATGAGGCGGTTCTGTTGCTAGGCCCGCCCCCAGCCCCACCTCTTTCGGCAAAGATCAAGGGATTTTAGTGTAGCGTGGATACGCAGCGCTTACGCAGCCGCTTTTCCTTCACCAACGAAAACAGAGTTATCGTTAGCTGCTACGAATGCAACATTATCGTTAGCATTTGTAATAATCATCCGATAACGACGAATGACGACGGATACAAACCAGATCTTTATTACCCATGTCGATCCTGTTTCGGCCCCAACATAAAACGAAATGAGATTTCGGTTTATGGTGGAGCCGCCGGGCACTGCCCCCGGGTCCATGCAGCCTATTTCATCAGGCGTTTAGTATCATAGTCCGCAGATGCGAACATTTTCATTATAAGTCATAGGGATACGAAAATCCAGCTTTTATATTAATATTATCGCAATTAACGGCAAAGAATATCATCCTGTGGGTAACATGGAAAAGGGGAGAAGGATATAAGAAGACTCCTTTATACTTTTTCCATAGGCGGATACGGAATGGTTCCTGCCGCATTTTAATGCTTCATACTCCGGAGGAGAAATTATGAAACAATACCACGACCTGCTACGTTATATTTTAGAAAATGGGCATAAAAAGGAAGACCGGACGGGAACAGGAACGTTTTCTGTTTTCGGTCCTCAGATGCGATTTGATTTGTCAGGGGGGTTTCCGCTGCTGACCACCAAAAAGGTTCATATGAAATCCATTATTCATGAACTTTTGTGGTTTTTGCGCGGCGAGACAAATATTAAATCCTTGAATGATGTTGGTGTGACCATTTGGAATGAATGGGCCGATGAAAATGGGGATTTGGGCCCTGTGTATGGTAAACAATGGCGGGATTGGGAAGCGCCAGACGGCCGCCATATTGATCAGATTGCGCAGGTTATCAAACGGATTCAGGAAAAACCGGATGATCGCCGCTTGATTGTATCGGCATGGAATGTGGCGGATATTGAAACGGCTGCTTTGCCGCCCTGTCATTCCTTTTTCCAATTTTATACGCATGAATATGACGGCGGGCGTAAATTATCCTGCCAACTGTATCAACGATCCGCCGATATGTTTTTGGGCGTGCCTTTTAATATTGCATCGTACGGTCTTTTAACCATGATGGTTGCGCAGGTTTGCGGCATGAAGCCGGGGGAATTTGTGCATACATTTGGGGATGCGCATATTTATTCAAATCATATAGATCAGGTGAAAGAACAGCTGTCACGCGCGCCGCGCTCTCTCCCTGAGATGCATTTAAATCCACATGTAACCAATATCTTTGATTTTAAATACGAGGATTTTGAACTTGTGAATTATGATCCGCATCCGGCGATTAAGGCGCCTGTTGCGGTGTGATCTTTTGATGTCTGATTTATTATCGTTTTTGGATCATCATGGCGATCTTCGGGTCGTCATGATTTTTGCCATGAGTAAGAACAGGGTAATTGGAAACAATGGTGACATCCCCTGGTATATTCCAGATGATTTGAAACGGTTTAAGGCGCTAACGCTTGGTCATGCCTGTATCATGGGGCGAAAAACATGCGAAAGTATAGTATCACGTCTTGGAAAACCCTTGCCAGGACGATCAACGATTGTACTGTCCCGTTCAGGGTATCATCAGCCGGGGGTTATGTGCGCTGGCGATGCTTTGTCCGCGCTTCATATGGCTGGGGCCCAAGCGCGCGCTCAGGGACAAAACGAAATTTTTATATGCGGCGGGGCAGAAATTTATGCGTTGTTTATGCCGATTGCGCATACACTTTATGCTACGGTTGTGGATCAGGAATATGACGGCGATGCCGTTATGCCCCTCTGGGATGAACACGCCTTTGCGGTTACAGAAATGGAAACGCATGACGGGTATGCGTTCGTTACCTATGAGCGGTCATTATTTTTACCGTTATAGCCTTTTATCTTTTCCTGTATTTCTGATGCGATTTCCTTATATGTCTTTGTGATTGGGTTGTTTGCGTGCGCCTGCACAAAAGGTGTGCCGGCATCCCCTTGCACTCGTATCTCCAGATCGATTGGAAGTGCGCCTAGAAAGGGGATTCCTTCCTTCTCTGCTGTTTCTTTTGCGCCATTCGTCCCAAAAATCGGTGTGCTATTGCCGCAGTTTGGACAGCAAAAGACACTCATATTTTCAATGATCCCGATAATGGGGACATTTGTTTTTTGAAACATGGTTAGTCCCTTGCGTGCGTCGATCAGGGCGACGTCTTGGGGTGTTGAAACGATGATGGCGCCGTCCAGCTTTATTTTTTGCGCCATGGTAAGCTGGGCATCGCCTGTCCCTGGGGGAAGGTCAATAATCAGGATATCGATGGGTTTTTGAGGGCTTCCCCATTCCACATCGCGCAAAAGCTGGACAATTGCGGATTGCACCATAGGCCCGCGCCAGATCATGGGGGCATGCGGATCGGTCAGGAATCCGATCGACATGCAATGAACCCCATGTTGATACAAAGGGGTCAGTTTTTTAGATTGTTCGTTTTGCACAGGTTTTTGGTTTGATAAGCCCATCATAAGCGGAATGGATGGACCGTAAATGTCTGCATCCAAAAGCCCGATATGAAGCCCCTGTTTCGCAAGGGCGATCGCCAGGTTTGTTGCCACGGTTGATTTTCCAACACCACCCTTGCCAGAGGCAATGGCAATGATATGCCGAACATGAGGGGTTAAATCCCCCATATCCTTTGGCGGGATGTGATGGGAATGTGCGGATGTTGTTTCTTTAGGTGTTTTTTGGGCAGAAGGTGGCCGCTCTGCCGTCAATAAAACATGAACGGGGTGAAACCCACCTGTGGTTTCAAGATGCTCTTTTAATTTCTGTAAAATAGGATCAAGGCTGGCTGGATCTTGCGTATTTGTTGTCAGAATCACTGTTAATTTCCGACCCGTTAGAGAGATGCTCTCTATCCAAAGAGGTATATTACCTAAAAAAGATTGTATTTGTGTTGCGGCGTAATTGATGCGCGCACGCTTATACCATGTCATTAGCATAGAAGGTGATCCTTTTTTACGGTCTTACCCTTGTTCTTGTCACAAAATGATATATTCTTTTTATAAAGATTTGTCAGCGACTTTTATGAAAGGAATATGTTCCATGTCATCAAATGATCAAGGTCCGTTCAATCCTTGGGGACCTTCTGGCGGTGGGAATGGGCAAAACCCGTGGGGATCATCGTCTGATGAGAATGGGAAACGTCGGCCGAACCGGGGTGGCGGGAATGGCGATATGCCTCCTGATTTGGAGGAATTATTAAGACGGGCGGAGGAAAACTTCCGTTCCATTTTTCCGGGTTCTGGTGGATTCTTTCGGGCTATTTTGCTTG
Organism: uncultured Pseudobdellovibrionaceae bacterium; assembly: GCA_964593915.1. Lineage (GTDB taxonomy): Bacteria > Pseudomonadota > Alphaproteobacteria > Micavibrionales > Micavibrionaceae > CAZLPZ01. The sequence continues at coordinate 4,483 of CAZQLB010000019.1, read as the reverse complement.
CCATATTGGCTGTTCTGGGTTTATGGCTTGCCAGTGGTTTTTATTTTATTCAGCCGAATGAAAACGGCGTTGTTTTAACGTTTGGGCGTTATACACGGACGGATGAGCAAGCCGGACTTAAATATATTCTGCCCTGGCCGATACAGCAGGTGTACAAGGTGGATGTGACATCCCAGCGCCGTGTTGAAATTGGCGGCTCTATTCCATCAACGTCTTCTTATCGTCAGGTTGTTGATGACGAAAGCGCATCGCTGATGCTGACAGGGGATGAAAATATTATCGATATTAACTTTGTCGTTATGTGGCGTATCGGGGATGCGCGGGAATTTTTATTTGAATTGCGTGAACCCGAAGAAACCATTCGGATGGTGGCGCAAAGTGCTATTCGTGAAATTATTGGCCAGACGAAAATTACATCTGCGCTCACGGATGCACGGGAACGTATTCAAAATCAGACACGTGATTTGATGCAAAAGGTTTTGGACGAATATCAATCGGGCGTCACAATTAACAGTGTCCAGCTGTTGAAAGTGGATCCGCCAGGATCTGTGATTGATGCTTTTAATGATGTGCAGCGGGCGCGGGCCGAGGCTGAGCGTATGCAAAACGAGGCGGCTGCATACCGGAATGATATTTTGCCGCGGGCGCGGGGTGCGGCGCAAAAAACACTTCAAGATGCGCAGGCGTATAAGCAAGAAGTTATTGCACGGGCAAAGGGGGATGCGGAACGGTTTACATCTGTTTATGCAGCCTATAGCGGTTCTAAAACAGTAACATCTGAACGCATGTACCTGGAAATGATGGAAGAAGTTTTGAAAAATGCGAAAACAATTGTGCTCGATCCAAAAGGGTCCAGCAATGCATTGCCGTATCTGCCGCTTCAGGATATGAAACGGACAGTGCCGCCGATGCCGCGCGAAGATTCAAATATATCAACTTCATCCAGTACATCGGTTCCGTAAACGAAAAAGGATAATAGTTATGAAAAAAGATACATATTTACCCTTGGTTATTGCGGGTTTTGCACTTTCACTATTCTTCTTGTCATCGGCGTTTTTTACCGTGAATGAAGGGCAGCAGGCGCTGGTCCTTCAGTTTGGGGAAGTGAAACAACAGATCACAAAACCGGGACTTGCGGTAAAAATACCCCTTATTCAAGAAGTTCGTTATTTTGATAAACGTATTTTGAATGTTGATCCCCCGCGGGAAGAAGTCTTGCTTGCGGATCAAAAACGGATTGTGGTGGATGCCTTTGCGCGGTATCGCATTACGGATATGCTGCGGTTTTTCCAGGCGCTTAAAAACGAACAAATGGCGGGCGATCGTCTACGTAACATTATCAATGCTGATTTGCGAAATACATTGGGCCGTGTGCCACTCAAGGACCTTTTGTCGGATAAACGGTCCGCATTGATGGCGGAAATTCAGCGATCGGTGAACGACGATACCGAACGGCTTGGGATTCAGGTTGTGAATGTGCGCATTGTTCGGGCGGATTTACCCCAGCAAACAAGCGAATCTGTTTATGCACGGATGCGGTCCGAACGGGAACAAGAAGCCAAGCAGGCGCGTGCGGAAGGCGCTGAAAAGGCTCAAAAAATTCGGGCGGAGGCCGATAAAGACCGCCGTGTCATTTTGGCCGAGGCGGAGCAAACCGCGCAAGGTCTGCGCGGTCAGGGGGATAAAACCGCGATTGAGGTGTATAGTGCGGCGTTTGGGAAAGACCCCCAGTTTTATGCGTTTTATCGCTCGCTTCAGGCGTACCGCGCGTCCCTGGCGGATCCGGAAACCACGTTGCTTTTGACACCGGATCATCCGTTTTTCAAGTTTATGAGCAATCGTATATCTGCTCCGTAACTGATTTTTAATTTTTAGGGAAAAAAAGGATCGTGAGAGGGGGCTCTCACGATCCAGTTGTGTGGGGAAATCACGTTCATTATGCCAGTAATGTGTGGGGGAACCGGCATAATTTAGTGACTTCGAGGTATTTTTTATAGCAAATAATCTTTTCTGTCAACTAAAAAATCATAAAAAATATCTTTTTTGCTATTTTTTATAGACAGACAGCTTAAATCGAGGTATAACCCGTATGAAATAAACGCTTTTCTTGGGGGCCTTTTTGGGGCATGTGTTGCCCATGGGTCTTGAGATTGGCGAAAAATCTTTATAAAACAAAGGGATCGTTATTTAACATGCCAACGCTGGATCAAATTCGGGCTGCACGGGCCTTGCTGAACTGGTCGCAATCGGACCTGGCCGAACGGGCAGGATTATCCCAAACCGGTATCGCGCGTATTGAAAGCGGTGTGAACCAACCCAATTTACAAACAATGGAACGGATTGAAACAGCTTTGCGGTTAGCGGGTATTGATTTTATGGGAGATCATGGTGTTGATCGCCGATCAAACACGCTTTTAACTCTAAGTGGTCAATCTGGGCTCCGCCAATTGTATGATGATATTTATATGGCACTTAAATATGAAGGTGGAGATTTCTTGTTGAACAATGTGTCTCAAAAACTATGGGAAGATAGTGTTGGAATAGATTATGCGACAACTCACCGTGATAGAATGCGCAAATTAAAAAACTTTAAGATGCAAGCGATTCTTCGTGAAGGTGATTCTTTTCTAACAATTTCTGATTATTGTGAATATAGATGGGCACACGAGCATTTATACGACACTGTCACATTTTGCTTATATTCAAATAAGATGGCTTTGATTATTTTTGAACATACTATCCCCGTAACTATACATATTATACAAAATGATGTTGTCTGTGCGGCTTACAAAAAACAATTTCAAGCCTTATGGGATATTGCATTAGTACCACCTTCAAATAATAATTGATTCCTTACTTCTTTTTCATCTAAGAGAATCTCAATTTCTTTTGAATATTGGACATTTACACTTTTTAGATGTTTTCTTATATCAAAAATATCCGCTTTAGTTGTGAGCGTTTCCGGTGAATAGAAGAACCAATTGATCATATACTTTGCATATTTTGTACGATAGTCCTCTGGTGCACATGTTTGTAAGAAGTAGTCCATAAATATAGGGAGATGGTTTGGAGGATAAACCCAACCTAATTTTGTATATTTATCAATCACAGGTTTGTTGTGTTCAAAAACTCCGGAAACAAAAAGAGATGATCGTGGGGAGTCGTATTTGATGGAATCTTCAATCTGCAAGTCTATTAAACAACGGCTTATAGATTTTCCTTTTAAGGCTTTATCAAATAAAAGAGTCCCTATTTCGATAATTTGTTGATTAAGAACTGGATAGATATATCGACCTATAATTCCATAAAGACGCTTATCCGAATCTTCTACATGAAAAAAATGTCCTTTATAAACGGATTCATATATAACTTCTTTCTTTCTTAAAACGTTATTGTCTCCAATATGTGATGTATAAAAAGTCCAAATACTTTCACAATCAGATTGTTCTGATTTACGGATATAAAAAGCACTTTTTTCAGATCTAGATGATTTCCTAGATGATAAAAGTTGAATAATATTTTCTTCTGGGTTTATTTTCATCCGTTATCGTGTACTAAATTAGTGATCAAAAGTCAATAAAAATGCAAAATAGCCCCAACTGGGGCTATTTTTATGTAAAAAAATAAAATAGATCAGAAATCCATATCACCCATGCCGCCCATACCGCCGGCACCCATACCGCCTGCGGCCGGTGCTTTTGGATCTTTTGGCAGTTCGGTAATGATCGCTTCGGTCGTGATCACAAGACCCGCAACCGATGCCGCATCCTGAAGCGCCGTCCGGACCACTTTCACCGGATCAATAATACCGGTTTTAACCAGGTCACAGAATTCACCTTTTTGTGCATCGTATCCAAAATTGCTGTCTTTTTGATCCAGCATTTTGCCCACGATGATCGATCCTTCTGCGCCCGCGTTTTCAGCGATCTGACGGACAGGGGCCTGAAGTGCCTTGCGGATAATATCAATCCCTGTGTCCTGGTCAGCATTGGCACCCTTGACGGATTTCAATGCAGTTGTCGCGTACAGCAATGCGGCGCCGCCCCCTGCAATCACGCCTTCTTCAACAGCGGCGCGGGTTGCATGCATGGCATCATCCACGCGATCTTTGCGTTCTTTTACTTCAACCTCGGTCGCACCGCCCACGCGGATTACCGCAACACCGCCAGCCAGTTTGGCTAGACGTTCTTGCAGTTTTTCGCGGTCATAGTCCGAAGATGTTTCAGCAATTTGTGCTTTCAGCTGCGCTACACGGCCATCGATATCAGATTTGGATCCTTTGCCATCAATGATGGTTGTATAATCCTTTGTAATCTGAACGCGTTTTGCCTGGCCCAGCATGGCAAGAGTGACGTTTTCCAGTTTGATCCCCATGTCTTCGGAGATAACGGTACCGCCGGTAAGAATAGACATATCTTCCACCATCTCTTTGCTGCGATCGCCAAAACCAGGAGCCATCACCGCAGCAACTTACAGGCCGCAG
>CAZQLB010000018.1:0-15629 GCA_964593915.1 uncultured Pseudobdellovibrionaceae bacterium | reverse complement strand
TCCCGGTACAAAATGGGCAAATTCGGGCCCCGCCATCATGATCACGCCCATGAATCCAATGATCATGGCAATGATGCGATGTGTTCCCAAATGTTCCCCCAGGATGAAGTGGGTCAGGAGTCCCAAGACAAAGGGGGACAGAAAAAGGATACCGTAAAAATCATGTAACAGGACTGTTTGTAGCCCCTTGATTGCCAGAAAGGAAACGCAGCCAACGCCCGCTGCACGTAAGATATGAAGGCGTAAATAAGGCGTTTTCCACAAAGAGGATACTTTTTTAAGGTATACTAACGAGATCAGGGATAACAGGAGTAATAGTCCCCCGTTCACCATCATAATGATGCCAGGGGGATAGATTTGCGTTAGAATTTTTACCCCCGCGTCATGTGTGCTAAAGGCCGCATAAGCAATAATCGCGCAGATAATGGCGTGCCGCATATGACTGTAATACTGGGGGTGGGAATGATGTAGCATGATAGGGACTTGCTTTTCATAGGGGTTTTTACATCGTTATAAACGACTATATATCAGGCGATCAAAGTACCCGTTCAAATTTGGTGCCAGTCAATGGAAAGTGCCTTGCCCAGTGTATCCAATGCCTGGCGTTCCAGCCCGGAAATCCGGTTATTCTGGATTCGTTCCCCGACCCGGCGATAGGATGAGCGAAACAATCCGGAAAAAGAGTTCATCCATTTTGCCGCTATGGACGGCTTATTCTCTTCGTATGACAAAGCAACCGCGAGGGCAATTTCACACAAATTATATTTGAATGCCATCAAATCACCATGATCAATCCGCCCCCCAAGAAGGGCTATGACCTGGTGGCATTCATTGGGGGTATGGGATAAATGATCGAACCACTTTGTCCATTCATCGCGGCGGAGCAGCGTTTGTTCCATTAGTCGCTGTACAAATTCGGATTTTAAATAATCTTCGGTATACGACCGGATAATATTTTCAATCATCAATCGTTCGGCCAAATCAGATTCCGTGCCGCCAGATTGATCAATTTGAGAAACCCACATCCCCACCCGAAACGGCAACCGGACCAAAAGGTCCAAATCTTTGTTAGAAATGTCAAGTGTATCAAGCATGGGGGATCCAAAACAGGTGTGCGGGAAGACAGGGAAAGATACGCCCCCTAATCATCACGCTGGGTGCGTTCCTTGCGTTCATGACGTTCTTGTGCCTCGATCGACAGAGTTGCGATGGGGCGGGCATCCAAACGACCCACGCTGATCGGTTCGCCTGTTTCTTCGCAGTAGCCATACGATCCATCCTGAATCCGCAGCAATGCTTCATCAATCTTGCTGATCAATTTGCGTTCACGGTCACGGGTCCGCAGTTCCAATGCATGGTCGGTTTCTTCACTGGCGCGATCAATCGGATCCGGTTTCTGAAGTTCCGTCCCCTGAAGGGTGTCGTGCACCGTTCCCTCTGCTTCCTTCAGCAATTCAGCTTTCCATTTAATCAGCTTTAGGCGGAAGTATTCCATCATGACAGGATTCATAAATTCTTCCCGGTCAGTTGGTTTATAATCGGGTGGAACAATCACGCCAGCTGGCATTAATGGTTGAGCAGTTTTTGTCATCGGTCTTTGCATTATTGTTGTTTTAGGGTTGGCTTTTACAGCTGTGCGCCCGGACACGGTCCCAGAAGAAGCAGGGCGTGGGGCGGACAGCCCGGCCTTTTTAATCGATTCCGATTTGAATTGCACCCCTTTTTTTTGTGTATCACTCAAACTTATTTTGGAGGGGGTTTTTATCGCTCCTGTTTTGGGTGCGGGTACAGAAGGTGTTTTCTTTTGCGCGGACGCTGTCACATTTTTACCAGAGACAGGTTGACCAGAGACAGGTTGACCAGAGACAGATTTACCAGAGACAGGCGTTTTCTTTTGTACAGATTCTTTTTTAGGTGCGCTGACTTTTGATGCGGTACGCGTACCGGATGATTTGCCTGCTATACTTTTGGACGAAGACGTCGCCGCAGATTTGGCGGGCGATTTTGTCTTTGCCAAAGGGGCTTTAGCGGTCGTTGCTGATCCAGATTTAGAGGGCGCAGTACGCGTGCCGGGTGATGATGTTGCTGTTTTTCCTGCCGGTGCTTTAGAGGCCGCGGATTTTGATCCGGGAGACGATCCCTTTTTCGCTGCAGAGATTGTCCCTGTTTTTGATACAGACTTCGCCGAGAGGCCTTTTGTGGGCTTCTTTGACTTGGTGGTTGCCATGCTCCCCGCTCCCATCCAAAATAAATTAAACATACTTCAGGCCCCCCTTTATAAGAAATATACCATGTCCTGTCATCAGGAATAAACACAATTGAGGGGTTATCCACGGGTTATCATAACAAAGTATATGTATTATGTCTTATTTTCGTATAAATGGGGTAAAATAGCGTAAAAGAATGTACCCACACCCGGCGGACAGGACGGATCCCAAGATAACGCCCAAGCGCACTTCGGTTTGAAGTGTCGCGTCCTGAAACGCCAATGCCCCAATGAACAAGGACATTGTAAATCCAATCCCGCATAAAATAGAGACACCGTAAATATGGATCCAATGCGCACCGGATGGTTTGGGCGAAATCCCTAACCGAATGGCGGCCATAATCGCCCCAAAAATCCCCACCTGTTTTCCGGCAAAAAGACCCAGAGCAATGCCCATAACAACAGGGTCCATCAATAAATCAAAAGACATTCCCGCCAAGGATACTCCCGCATTCGCAAACGCAAAAAGTGGCAGGATCAGAAATGCAACCCAAGGGTGAAGGGTGTGTAAAAGGTGATCCAGCGGGCGATGATCCGGATGGTTCTGATCATGCATTGGAATACACATCGCGGTCAGGACGCCGGCCAATGTTGCATGAACCCCGGATTTCAGCACGGCAATCCACATACAAAATCCAAGCAGAACGTAAACGGCGGGCCGCACCACCCCCACGCGGTTGCATAAAATCAGGGCCGCTAAAAAAGCACCCGCCGCCATAAGCGCAGGCCACGCAACACCTTGGGTATAAAACAGGGCAATGATGACAATCGCCCCTAAATCATCAATGACCGCAATAGCTGTAACCAGTATTTTAAGGGATAAAGGCACGCGGCTGCCCAGCAATGCCAAAACCCCCAGCGTAAAGGCGATATCGGTTGCTGATGGAATGGCCCACCCGCGCACCAGTGCAGGGTCGGATCCAGATGTCACGCCAATGTAAATCAGGGCCGGAACAATCATCCCGCCAACAGCACCCAAAAATGGCAACAACGCTTGCGCCCTTGTGGAAAGTTGCCCTTCTTTAAACTCCCGTTTAATCTCAAGCCCCACAAGAAAAAAGAAAATAACCATCAAACCGTCATTGATCCAATGTAAAACGGACTTATTCAGGGACAGGTCCAGACCTGAATGAGCCGTAAACCCCACCTGGAAATGCACATCATTCAAAATATAGTTATAAATACCACCCAAGGATGTATTGGCGATAACAATCGCCAGAAACGCCGCCAGGACCAGAACAATCCCGCCGGCCGCTTCCATTTTCAGGAAATGCTTCATCTTTGTAACCACACCTGCCTTTGTAAAGGCGGATGAAGGAGATATATTGGTCATTATAATCAATCCCATTGATGAAATAGAGTGAAATCTGTGGTTCATTATAGCTGGGTTATCCCCTATATGACTAGTCTTTTTCCGGTTTATTCGGTCGCTTTATTATACATACAACGCCCTTTAGACAGGCTAGACACATAAGGCTTTTTGGGTTTAGATTAACCCTAGTATTTTTCTATTTCTATATCGATTTTCAACCGATTTTTTTAAAAGGATCATGACGATGGCGCTGACATCACAGCAGTATGCTTTTTTGGCCGGGACAAATGCAGATTATATGACGGGACTTTTTGCGCGGTACAAGGCCGGGGATCAGAACATTGATCCTGCGCTGCGCGCCTTTTTCGATGGATTGCAGGATTCGGAACGTGCGCTGCTCAGTGAACTGGATGGTGCCAGCTGGACCCCGCCGGGTAATCGTAAGGGCCAGGGTGATTATGGTGTTCAAACGGGTGAAGCTGGTGCAAAAACAGCCAAGGCGCAGGCCGGACAGACAGCCAATACAAGTGCAGCACCAAGTATTGAAAGCATTAAACAGGCAACAAAAGATACAATATCGGCATTGATGTTGGTACGTGCTTATCGTGCCTTGGGGCATTTTACGGCCAATCTTGATCCGATGGGCATGATGGAACGCCGCGCGCCTGCGGAACTTGATCCCGCGCATTATGGGTTTGGCCCCGCTGATATGGATCGTCCGATTTACTTGGGCGGTGTTTTGGGCATGGAAACCGCAACGATGACAGATATCGTGCGCGCCTTGCATGATATTTATGGCGGCAGCATTGGGATTGAATTTATGCACCTGATGGATCCAGATGAAAAATCCTGGCTGCAATCCCATATCGAAGAAGGACGGAATCGTACACCCTTTTCTGCTGCTCAGCGCCGCTGGATCCTGGAACGTTTGACGGATGCCGAAGGGCTTGAGAATTATTTGCACACCAAATATGTCGGGACCAAACGATTTGGTCTGGATGGTGGCGAAGCGATGATCCCTGCGATTGACGCGATTTTGATGCGTGGTGCTGAACTCGGGGTGCGTGAAACGGTTGTGGGGATGCCGCACCGTGGGCGCTTGAGTATGCTCACCAACGTGATTGGTAAACCGTTTACCGCGCTGTTTTCGGAATTTCAGGGAAATTCCAGTGCGCCGGATGATCTGCAAATTTCTGGTGATGTGAAATACCATATGGGATATTCCAGTGATCGTTCTTTTGGTCCGCATAGTGTTCATTTATCGTTGACAGCAAACCCATCGCACCTGGAAGCTGTCGACCCCGTTGTGATCGGTAAGGTACGCGCCAAGCAAATTCAGCGCGGGGATACCGACTGCATCGCGGTTTTGCCTATCTTGCTGCATGGGGATGCAGCGTTTGCAGGACAAGGATTGGTCGCGGAAACCTTGATGATTTCTGAAATCCGCGGGTACCGCGTGGGCGGCACCATTCATGTTGTTGTGAATAATCAGATTGGTTTTACAACGATGCCGCAGTATTCCCGTTCTGGTCCTTATCCGACCGATGTGGCGAAAATGTTGCCGGCGCCTATTTTTCACGTGAATGCGGACGATCCAGAAGCGGTTGTACACGTCAGCCGTTTGGCGATTGAATTCCGGCAGCAGTTTAAAAAAGATGTTGTGATTGATCTGGTTTGCTATCGCCGTTATGGCCATAACGAAGGGGATGAACCCGCCTTTACCCAGCCGCTGATGTACAAGAAGATTGCTGATCTGACCACATGCCGGACCCAGTATGCTGCGCGCCTGGCATCGGAAGGCGTGGTGTCAGAACAAGAATCCGCAAAAATGATGGCAGATTTTAATGTCAAACTGGATGCTGCTTTCGAATCGGCCAAAACGTACAAACCCAATAAAGCGGATTATCTGGAAGGGGCCTGGACGGGTCTGAAAACCGCGGCGGCCGATGATTGGCGTGGGAAAACGGCTGTGCCTCTTGATGATCTTAAAAAAATTGGTGCCAAGTTGTGTGCCGTTCCCTCTACGTTTGATGTGAACAGCAAAATCGCCCGTCAGCTGGATGTCAAAAAGAAAATGTTTGAAACCGGCGAGGGGATTGATTGGGCAACTGGTGAAGCCTTGGCCTTTGGGACCTTGTTATCCGAAGGCTATCCGATCCGCTTGTCCGGACAAGATGTGGGCCGCGGCACCTTTTCGCAGCGTCATGCGATCCTGTATGATCAAAAGACCGAAGAAAAATACATCCCGCTCCAGCATTTAAAAGAAGGACAGGCTGCATTCGAAGCCTATGACAGTCCGCTATCCGAAGCCGCTGTTTTGGGATTTGAATATGGGTATACGCTGGCTGATCCACGTTCGCTTACCCTGTGGGAGGCGCAGTTTGGTGATTTTGCAAACGGGGCCCAGGTTATTATTGATCAGTTTATTTCATCGGCTGAAACAAAATGGCTCAGGATGTCGGGACTTGTGATGCTTTTGCCGCATGGATATGAAGGGCAGGGGCCGGAACATTCATCCGCACGTCTTGAACGGTTTTTGCAAATGTCGGCCGAGGATAACTGGCAGGTATGCAATATCACAACGCCCGCAAACTATTTTCATGCGCTGCGCCGTCAAATTCACCGTGATTTCCGCAAGCCGCTTGTGATCACAACGCCCAAATCGTTGCTGCGTCACAAACTGGCGGTCTCCAAATTGTCGGATATGGGGCCTGGATCCAGTTTCCATCGTATTTTGAATGATGATAACGCTGCTGTTCACAAGGGTGGGTCCGCCATCAAGCGCGTTGTTTTATGTTCCGGCAAGGTTTATTACGATCTTTTCGAAGAACGCGAAAAACGTGGGATCAAGGACGTTGTGATCCTGCGTTTGGAACAATTCTATCCATTCCCCCACAAGGCGATGGTTGACATGCTGAAAATGTATCCAAAGGCCGATATCGTATGGGCCCAGGAAGAACCCAAAAATATGGGGGCGTGGTTCTTTGTTGAACCATTTATCGAAGACGTTTTAAAGGATGTTCAGCATAAACCATGCACGCGTGCGCGGTATGTTGGCCGTATAGCGGCGGCATCCCCGGCAACAGGCCTTATGAAACGTCACCAGGCCGAACAAGCCAAATTGGTGGATGAAGCGTTAAAGGTATAGTTTTTGAACGGCTATAGAAATTTTTCAATAAAAAAGGCCTGATTGACAGGCCTTTTTCTATTCCCGTATTTTCATTTTTTCAGCATAGGCGTTTAAAACGGCACGAATCAATTGGCTATAAGGTATTCCCAATTTTTCTGCTTCGGCTTTGTAAAAATTAAGGACAGGTTCATGAATCTCCATCGTGATTTTTTCACGCGGTATCTTTAAGACAAGCTTATCCGGAGGGGGAAGAAAATCGTGAACAATAGTTAAGTTGCCGATGGGCATGTCTTGGTCAATGTAATTTTTTTCTTTCATTATAGAATTTGCTCCACTTTCTCCAGCATTCGGCACCGATTAAACGGATTTTATTATCCCGTATTGTAAAGCGGACGGTGATAATGTGATCGTCTACCTTTTCGATACAAAACCATCGTGCTTCATCCAGACTATGCGCGTCGTCATGTGCAATAATACGGTAGGGATCCATAAAAGCCAGCTGAGCGATATCGAACCCCACCCCATGTTTCAGACGGTTGATCGTTTCTTTTTCCTCATCCCATACAAATGCAAGGTGATCTATTTTCATGTTCTCATACAAAATGGGAATTTGTCAATATAAAATTATGGGTATTTATATGGTATAATATATGTATTCGCGTATTTTTATTTCTCATCCCCCATGCGCAGGGCAGCGATAAAGGCACTTTGGGGAATTTCAACGTTGCCGTATTGGCGCATTTTCTTTTTTCCCTCTTTTTGCTTTTCCAGCAATTTCTTTTTCCGCGTGATATCGCCGCCGTAACATTTTGCGGTCACATCCTTGCGGAATGCCGATACATCTTCGCGGGCAATAATTTTTCCGCCAATCGCTGCCTGAATCGCGATTTTGAACATCTGCCGTGGGATCAGTTCCTTGAGACGTTCGCACAGCTGGCGGCCACGTCGTTCGGCCTGGGTCCTGTGGACCACCATGGCCAACGCATCCACGTTTTCCTGGTTCACCATGATGGTCATCTTGACCAAATCTCCTGTGCGGTATTCATCCAGCGTGTAATCAAAACTGGCGTATCCGCGCGAAATGGATTTTAGACGATCATAAAAATCAAATACCACTTCGTTTAAGGGAAGGCGGTAAATCAGCATCGCGCGCTGGCCCACATAGGTCAGTTCGATTTGCTCGCCGCGCCGTTCCTGACACAGCTGAATCAATGACCCTAGATATTCATCCGGTGTTAAGATGGTGGCGCGGATCCATGGTTCTTCGATATGGTCAATGCGCACCACGTCCGGCATATCAGCAGGGTTATACAGTTCGTCCATCGTGCCGTCCGTCATATGCAGGCGATAGACAACCGATGGCGCCGTTGGAATAAGGTCCAGATCAAATTCCCGGGACAGACGTTCTTGTATAATCTCCATATGCAGGAGCCCCAGGAATCCGCAGCGGAACCCCATCCCGAGTGCCTGTGAACTTTCGGGTTCATAATGCAAGGACGCATCGTTTAGTTTCAGTTTTCCAAGTGATTCCCGCAGCTTTTCAAAGTCTGATGCATCGACAGGGAATAACGAACAGAACACCATGGGAATAGAGGGTTTAAAACCAGGCAGGGGCGTATCCGCCCCATTGCGTTCGGTGGTCAGGGTATCGCCCACCTTGGCTTCGGTGATATCCTTAATACTCGCGGTGATAAATCCCATTTCACCACTCGATAACGCGTCGAGCAACACAGGTTTTGGTGTGAACATCCCCACACGGTCCACATCGCGAATGGCCCCTGTTGACATGAACTGAATACTGGATCCTTTTTTCAAGACACCATCGATAATCCGGACCAGGATCACAACGCCCAAATAACTGTCATACCAGCTGTCCACCAGCAAAGCCTTGAGCGGGGCGTTTTCATTGCCCGTGGGCGGGGGCAGGCGTGTTGCAATCGCCTCCAGCAAATCATCAATGTGCAGCCCCGTTTTTCCCGATACGCACACGGCGTTTGATGCATCAAGTCCGATCACATCTTCGATCTGTTTTTTTGCGGCATCAACGTCTGCCGCCGGCAAATCGATTTTGTTGATCACAGGGATAATGTCGTGGTTATTGTCGATCGCCTGATACACGTTGGCCAGTGTTTGCGCCTCGACCCCTTGTGATGCATCCACGACCAGCAACGACCCCTCGCACGATGCCAGAGACCGCGATACCTCATAACTGAAATCCACGTGGCCGGGGGTGTCCATCAAATTAAACTGGTATTCCAGCCCATCCCGCGCGGTATAGGATAGGCGCACGGTCTGCGCCTTGATCGTAATGCCGCGTTCGCGTTCGATATCCATGCTGTCCAGAACTTGCTCCCGCATTTCCCGTGCCTCAAGCCCGCCGCAGGTTTGGATCAAGCGGTCGGCCAGTGTGGATTTTCCATGATCGATGTGCGCGATAATGGAAAAATTGCGAATACGGTTTTGCGGTACGGTCATAACGGGTCCTGGTGCGTTTGATACAATATTATTAATGTCCTGTTTTTATAGGGTTTAGGCATTGCCGTCAACAAAAGACATGAGAGCAGCGCAAAGGTGAAAGATGAAAAATCAAGGGGTTAAGAGATAATCTATACAATAAAAAGGGCCGGAGATATACCCCAGCCCTGTTTTTAAAGAATTTGTTTGATGAGGATTATATCTCTAATGTTAGTTTTAGAGGGGCTATTTTTGCGATATGCTCAAACGATCCATTATCCGCAGGTTTTGATCCTGGTTTTTGTTCTTCTAAAAACTCAAAATCAATATCAGGGCTGCGACCCGCACCGCCGCCAGCCAAACGTGGGGCACTCCCGTTAAATTTGGGTCTTACGGTTGTTCTCGCATCATTGATTGCTGCGTTGGCCTTTTGTCCTGCGCTTGCGATTGCTTCATATTCTTTTGCATTTTTTGCGAGAATATTGCTGACGCTGGCAACGTAGTTACGTGTTTCATCGAAAGGAATTCGACTCGCAAAATCTTGATCAGATATTTTTCCAGATCTAGGATCTCCAATTGTTTCGATCCATTTGTCGACGTTGCCTGGCCCCGCATTATATCCGGCAAGGGTAAGTACCACATTGCCATTATATCGTCCAAGCAGATGTCTGAATTCCTCTTTTGAAAGAGCAAGCTGCATATCTGGATTTTGTTTATATTCTTCCCAATTGAACGGTATATCTAAACGATCTGCTGCAGCTCTGGCTGTTCCTTGGATCATCTGACCAAGGCCTAATGCATTTTTTGGGCTTTGTTTGTGCATGTAGTTTTGCATCTGATTCGGGGAGTAGCCATTGAGTGTATAATGGACAAAATCAAACCCAGATTCCTGTTTAAGAAGGGCATACCATACATGTTCATGTTTTGGGTTTTCAAATAGAATGCTTGACATGGAAACGGGACCGGTTTGGCTTCCAAAAAGCTGGCGGCGAATAACCGGATCTTCCAGTAATTTTCCACCCGAGAGGTCATTCATTTGCTTGATCGATTTTTGCAAAGCGGAAAATCCTGAACCTTCGCGCCAACCGTTGAAAACCTCTTGGCCAGCGCCGCTATAATTCAGCGGTAGGCGATCTAACCCATTGGTAAAATCAGGAGCTTGCCAATTTTTACCTAATTTTCCGTACTCATCTCTTAACGTCTTCGTTAATGCTAAAATCTTTTCACCTTCTTCTGTCGCAAGCTTTTCGCCTTTGGCGGCCAAGGCTGATCCTGTTTCAACCCATTCATCTTTCCCAAACATAGCCCCAAGACCAGACATGATCATACCAAATTTGATCCCCAGGTTGGCCATTTCAACCTTTGCTTCATGCGGAGAAATAATGGCATTGACCCCACGGTCGATAATATCCGCCATTTTTTTCAAGTAATCGTCTTGGTATTTTGCGAGCGCTTTGCCGTAGATATCTTGCTGTGATTCCGCCCCATGTTTCATGATGAGGAAAAGCTGCGCCGCAAGGTCTTTTGCAATTTCCGGCTGTTTTTTCAGAAAGTCGGCTACTGCATCGGTTTCTGCTTTCCCGAAAGTTGTTTCCTTATACTGCTGAACACCTCTCGCGATAAGTGTTGATATATAAAATTGTTGCCCAGAATTCCGGAGCTCGGCATAAGCTTTCGAAGCTTCTGGATGTTGTAGAACACGTTGTCTTAAGTCTAAGATATATTTACTACGTTGTTTGATCGGATCAAAATCGCTTGATATATTGTATTTTTTTGCAGCATCAATGATGGACATTTCCCCTATGCTTTTGAGGGCATCATCGATTTCCTGCTTCCCAGATCCGACAATGGGGATCTGTGTAAGATCGTGAATACGTTCTATAAACGATTTTTCCGGGATCTGTTGATTTGGTGGTGCCATTTTTCTCTCCGTTTTTCTATTTTTATAGTTGTTTTTTTAAATTGAATCTAATCAAGGCTCATTTGGTCTAAACGGGGAACCAGGTAGAAGCAGCACTGAATCTCCTGCCGTTCCGGCGTTGAATTCTGTATTTTCCATATATATTTGCTCTCTAGTTTGTGCCGCAAATGATCCTTGCAGATCTTTTGATTCTGCACTTGCTCGTTGCTGGGGATTCCATTGATCCCTGAATATGGGGTCAGCTGAACCATTATCTACCGCAGCCCCTAATGTTGCTTTTAATTGAGGATTATTTGCAATACCTACAAATCGTTGTTGGCCATAGTATCCAACGTCATCTCCATCAAGGGGCATGTCGGTCAAAAAGTTTGCAACCCGTCCATATCCATTCATATGTGTTGGGGAATTATCGTCCCTAATTCCTTGTGCAAAAGTGAGCCCCCCAGCCAAAATAGGGGCTGCTACTAATGTCGCCATTTTTGGAGTTAATCCTATTCCCTTTAACTCGGGAGATAATGGGTACATCTGACCACTTTTCCTTGGAGTCACGAATGAAATAACTTTTGATGCAATATTTCCAAGGAATGTCCATAGCCCTCCTTTCCCAGCTATTTGTGAATTTTGAGCGCTCATAGGGCTATCAGGAATAGATGTCGGTTTAGGTGTTAATATCTCTCCTTTTTCGCGCGCAGTTAGATTATCTCTAAAATCTTTAACTTTTGATTCATGGAAACGGTTGAATTCATCCTCTGTTATCTTTTGCTTATTCGAAAGACGATGTTGAATTGTGAAAATATCTTTTTTACTACCATCTAGCATGGTTGGTAGGTCACGTGTAAACCGACGTTTTGGAACAATTAATCCTTCTCTTCTTGCCTGATCTTCAACCTGTTTTAAAAGTTTTGTATAATCTTCTACAGATAGCATTCCATTTACATCTGGATTAAGTTCACGTAATTTTCCATGGATCGATCTTATTGATTCAACCTTACTTACGCGGTCTGTAGCAGCTTTTGCAGCAGCAGCTTCTTTAGCTGCTTGTTCTGCTTGTTCTGCAGCTTTTTTATCGGCGGCCATTTTTTGTTCATGGGCTCTGCCTGCATTTGCTTCTCGTTCTGCTCTAGCTGTTGCCGAGAGTTCAGATTTTGGGGTTATACCCATTTGGCGTAAAATATCATCAGTCGATGTGCCGAGGTTATTACTTCTGACGTGTGCCAATTTTGATTGAAAATCAATAAAGGTATCAAATTCTTTTGACGATATTGTTAAACCTTGTCTTAATACCGCTTCAATATCTGTAGGATCTGGCATGTCTGCACGACCTGTATGTACAGGAGTAAGGCGCCCCTGTTTCTCGAGCATATTTTTGAGAACAGGACTGAAATCGTGCACTTCTTTCTGGGTTAGTACGCTTATGCTTGAAAAAATAGTTCCTATATGTTTTTTGAACGCATTGTCCTCTAATACTTTATCAGGATTAATAGTTTTTAGGAGATCGTCCATGGGAGCAGTAGTGCCGGATCTTGGTGCTTGTGCGGAGGAATCAGCAACGTCTACACGTTCTGCATGAGGCGTTCTTCCTTTATTGCCGCCGCTGCGTTTTTCAAGTTCAAACGCTTGTTTTAATAGTTCATTCATCTGTTTACCCATACCACACTCTCCTGTCTTTTCTCTTTATCTTTAGGCCTTATATTAGTGCACAAAGTTTAATCCAAATTCAGAAATTGTTCTTACCGTATCGGCTGTCATGCCAGCGTCATCTAAAGCAAGAGCACCCATGGCTACTCTATATCCAGTGGACATCTGCTGCGCGTTTCTGGCGGCGGCTACACCAGATGCGATTCCGCCGTAACCAGTGAGTGCTGTAAGTGCAAGACTTGTCCCAATACCACCTACTACACTTCCTAATAATTTTCCTCTTGCGCAAACCCTGTTTTCTTCTGGTGTTAAATTCTCTGCTGCGACCCCGAACTGAGTTGAAAGAAAATCATTCATTCGGCTAGAAATAGGGTTTTCTGCCTTGCGCAGCGTCAAGATGCGGAAGAGATCTTTACCAAAAATGCCATCGGCGATAAATCCGGTAGAAGAGACGGCCCCAACCGCAAAGCACTTTGCCGAAACCTCAGTGAATCTACCGCTATTCCTTGACAACGGCGCTGGAATACCTCTGCCACCCATCACACACCTCACATTTATATTTTTATATAAAACAATGATGCCATAAATTTATTAAAAATGCAACTTTTTGGCCATGGGTACAGGATAGGCCAGAAAAGTTAATTTTCATTGTGCGGATGGCTGATGACTTGTTCTGGCCTCAAATGCCATAATTTTGATCGATTTTGACTTTTAGGTATTTAATCCATGTCTCGCACGGGTTGATTTATCAAACCGCTATAAATAAAATTATTTATTTAAATCAATACAATAGGGGTTTATTCGGCTGTTTTTTTGGAAAACTATCGGCCTGTTGTAAAGGGGGGAATTGATTTTATGTTTAATGGTGGGATCGCCCCCGGTTTTGCGGCACTGGCCGGAATTGGGGCGGGAGATGGGGGGCTGGATGCTGCGCCAATGCCCGCGGGCATACCCGGAAATTCAGGCCGTACATATAAACCGCGGTGCGTTTCCAGCGGTTTAAATTTATCCGTGATCCCCAGCGTCGTTTCCGCACCGCCCAAAAATAGAAACCCATCCGGGTGAAGTTGCGGGCTCATCCGTGCCAAGATTTGCCCCTTTGTCTTTTCGTCAAAATAAATCAATACGTTACGGCAGAATATAATGTCGAAAGTGCCAAGTATTTTCATATCATTTAAAAGATTGAAACTTGAAAACTTGACCATTTTTTTGATATCATCCGATATGACCCATTTATCCCCTATCTGTTTGAAGTATTTCATTAAAAGGGTGATCGGGAGGCCGCGCTGCACTTCAAATTGAGAATATGCCCCCTCCTTTGCAGAGGTCAAAGCGCTTTCGCTGATATCTGTTCCCACAATTTCAATGGTATACCCTTTCCATAGCGACTCTTTTTCCTTGAGGAGCATGGCCAGTGTGTACGATTCTTGCCCAGTTGAGGCCGCCGCAGACCATATACGAATCTTTTTGCCCGTTTTAACCCGGTTGCTGGCCATCAAGGCCGGGAAGACAACTTGTTCAAACATTTGGAAGGGTTTTTGATCGCGGAAAAAAGATGTCTCGTTCGTGGTCATGGCATCCACAATTTCATCGATCAGTTTTCGATCGGGCAGGGCGCGCAGCGCCACCGCCACCGCCTCGAGTGAAGCAAAATTCCATTTTTTGGCAACGGGAAGGAGACGCGACTCGAGTAAATATGTCTTATCCGGCGTGACGACCAGACCCGATTCTTTGTACAGAAGGTCTCGAAACAGATCAAAATCGCCTAATTTTATACTCATGACCTTACACTTTATCGAAGAAGAGTTAATCGTTGAATAAGAGGACCAATATCGGCCAATGGCAAAACCCCATGACATATACCGGATGTCGCGGCGGCGCCAGGCATCCCCCAGACAACGGATGTTGCCTCGTCCTGAGCGTACAATCGGCTGCCGGCATTCACAAGAGCTTCCCCCCCTAATCTTCCATCTGATCCCATGCCCGTGAGGATAATCCCCAACACTTTGCCGCCATATGATTTCGCAAGTGATCGAAACATGGGGTCAACGGCCGGGCGGCAGAAATTTTCAGGCGGTTCTGTATTCAGGCGAATAACAGGTTTTAGATCCTCTCTTTGAATTGTCATATGCATTCCACCCGGAGCAACATATACGTGACCAGGTTGCAAAATATCGCCGTCTTTTCCCTCGGCCGATGGAAGACCAGAGTGTTGCTGTATATGTAGGGCAAGCATAGCGGTAAATGTTGCTGGCATATGCTGTGTAATGACGATAGGGACATTAATACCTTTGCATTCTTCTAAGACTGTGAACAAGGCCTGGGGGCCGCCAGTCGAACTGCCGATAGCGACAATTTCGGGTTTACCTTGATATGCGGTTTTGATATCGCGCAATTTAATTTCGGCGGCATATAGCCGTCGCTGAGGAGCGAGAGCCGATTTCGTTGTTGTCATATCATGTGTTCCAGTTGAAGAGGGTACCGGGGTTGGTGTGGGCGATGAGGGGGACCATCTTTTTACTGTACTGGTTCCAATTTGTTTGACAAGGTTAATTAGATTGTTTTTGAAATCATTTTGATCGTTGATGATTTGTCCAGCTGCCGTTGGTTTTGCAATCGTATCTGTTGCCCCCATGGATAAGGCCTTGAGCGTAATTTCGGCGTTACGCAAAGAAAGTGTAGAGCAGATTAACACCTTGCTGGATGGCGATTCTTGTAAAAGAAGGGGAAGTGCTGTAATACCGTCCATAACAGGCATTTCAATATCCAGAATAATAATATCTGGCTTTATTCTTTTTACGGAATCAACCGCGTGCTGTCCATTGCTGGCCGTCGCCATGATTTTAATTTGAGGGTCGCTTTCAAGAATACGTGTGAGCAACCCCCGTACAACGGATGAATCATCCAC
>CAZQLB010000017.1:0-15647 GCA_964593915.1 uncultured Pseudobdellovibrionaceae bacterium | reverse complement strand
ATAAACCTGCCACGCATTACCGCGCACGCGCACATCCGGCCCGTTGCTGTCAAAAACAGTCGATTTATTGTGTTGGGGACGGTTTCCACCTGCATTCCGGTTATTGTTGTTGTTACGCCGCCGGTTTGCCATTGCATGTCTCATATGCTCACCTTATTTTTATCCACAGGGTTATCCACAAATTTATACACATAGCGTACATTAAAAAACGTACGCTGTCGCGTTCGATTCACATAACTGAATCAGTGAGTTACCATCCCAGATGCCAAAGCCATCAAAAACGATTCACGCTTTACACTGTGAGTACATATTCCATACACCGCCGAATCGGAAGGATGCAAGCCCCCTTTACGATACTTTTTCATCCGGTGTCCGCGAAATTTCCATGACGCGGGGAATACCCGCATAATCATTCAGGACGCGCCGCACGTCAAGCCCATATTTTTCGGCCATTTTTGTAAGCGCAGCGGCCTGTCCAATCCCGATTTCAAAAAACGCACGACCTGTTGCATTTATGACACGAGACAGTCCAGAAAACAGCATATCATAGGCCTCAAGCCCGCTATCACCAGCAGAGAGCGCTCGAATCGGATCATGATCCCGTACCTCGGGCGCCAGCCCCGCAACATCACCCAATGGAATATATGGCGGGTTGGATATGACGACATCAAATCCGCCGGGAGGCACCACAATATTTTGATACCAATCCGACACACAAAGAGATAGGCGATCCGATACGCCGTGCGTATCCGCGTTTTTCCCCGCTGCCTGTATCGCGCCCGGCGATATATCGGCCGCGGTCATCCGCAGCCGCGGACAATGCATCAAAAGCGCAATCGGAATACATCCCGTGCCCGTCCCCAGGTCCAGTCCCTCAATCGGCCCCTCTCCCGGTATCGTATTCAAAAAGGCCAACGCCTGATCCACGATCATCTCGGTCTCGGGCCGGGGATCCAGCGTATCGGATGTCAAGGCAAAGGACAGACCATAAAACTCGCGCGCCCCCATAATGCGCGACAAGGGACGGCCACCCGCCCGCGCCGCGGCAATCTCGCGTGCTTGATCGGCCGCATCCGGCGAAACATCCATGTCCGGCCGCGCCAAAAGATCGGCCGCTGACAACCCCGCCGCGTGCGATACAATCAGCCGCGCCTCACGCCCAGGGTCATCTAGGGGATACATCCCATCAGGCCGAACCAGCCCCTGTTTTATTTCTTGTAACAAATCCATCAATTTCATGAATAAGCTGATAGCACGATCAACTGCCGATGACAATCAAAGGTAACCCGCATTTTAAATTGCCTGATATCGCCCATCATACCCCTTTATTTTTTAGAACAATTGTAGTATTATGAGACCAATAAATTCGCCCTATATGCAAAAAAGAGAATAATACCTAAGAAGGAAAAATTCCATCATGAATCTTCGGATAACATCGGATGATAGAGAATGGTCTCCAAAATTTTATGGCATAATTGTTGGGCTTTTTTGTTCCCTTTACATCATTACAAACGCAATAAATTTCAAAATGATCGATCTATGGGGAATCATTTTGCCGGCTGGGATTATTACATTTCCTTTGTGCGCTATTTTATCAGATATCATGACCGAAGTTTATGGATTTAATCGAACACGCCAGGCTATATGGACTGTACTTACAGCAACAATATTACAAGCCATTTTCACTATGATTGCTATTTCTTTGCCAGCCGCTAATTTCTGGACACATCAGGAATCATACGCAACAGTTTTTTCTCTAAGCTTTCGATTTGCCATTGCCGGATGGTGTGCCTGGCTTGCAGGAGAGTTCATGAACTCGTTTATCATGTCAAAGATGAAAATTTTACAAAACAAAAAAGGTATGCCCATCAGATTTATTGGATCAACCGCCGTTGGTCAGTTTTTTGATACATTTGTATTTATGGCAATAGCTTTTATAGGTACGATGCCGTTTCATACGTGGTGTACCGTTCTTCTCTCAGTATGGATTGTCAAGATTATATATGAAATCCTAGCCCTTCCTCTTTCCTTACCTGCAACTATATGGATAAAACATCTAGAAGGGGTCGATCATTTTGACCGACAAAAAATCTCCCTCCTTTAATCACAATCAAAAGTTGAATTTTCTTTTTTAATCAAAGAGATATAAAAAAACATCTAGACATAAGACCGCCAGGCCTATATAACCCCATTCCATCGTTATTTTCTTTTTATAATAGAGAAATGGGGAAACCATGGCCTCGGTGACTTTACAGCCGCTTCCTTCAGGTCCACGTCTTGTCATAGAGACAACCAACCAAGGCGTGTTTGTCAGTATAGGGAGGGAAAAACCACTCTCTTTTTCCTTTAAATCTAACGACTCAGACCATAGATTCCCATCGGAGAGTAGTGTCGGTTTCCTTTTAAACTCCTTGTCCACCTGCGCAAAAGCCGAAGCACGAGAATTTTACGGCTATCACCCCGCACAAGATCGGCAAACAGGCGAAACGCCCTTCCCAAAAAAGGCGCTATCCAAGGAATTTATACTTGAGGCAGCATCTGGCTGCACGCATATCACAATAGGGTCGAACCCCGAGCAAGAAGCCACTATTAAAATCAGACAAAATGAGAAAATGGAGGCGATGGTGATTCCCCGGCCCGATCGTCTGAATCAAGATGTTAATCTTACAGATGCGGGACGATTGGCTTATTTGCACGATACAGTCGCCCTGATGCTGCTAGCGCGCTGATCCAGGCTCAGTTTCCCTTTAAAACCCAAGGTTCGCCAATTTTTGGGCATTTTCTTCGGCCAGCAGGGCATCGATAATATCTGCTAGGGCACCGCCCTTCATCACATCGGGTAAATTATGAACCGTCAGGTTAATACGGTGATCCGTAATCCGGCTTTGCGGATAATTGTAGGTACGGATCCGTTCAGACCGATCCCCGGAGCCAACCTGCGCCCGCCGCGCCTCCGCCCGTTCGCTATCCAATTTGGATCGCTGGGCCTCAAACATCCGGGATTTCAGCATTTTCATCGCGCGTGCGCGGTTTTTATGCTGGGACCGTTCATCCTGAACCTGCACCACAATCCCGGTTGGAATATGTGTAATACGAATAGCGGATTCTGTTTTATTCACGTGTTGTCCGCCAGCACCCTGCGCCCGATAGGTATCAACCCGCAAGTCTTTCTCATCAATATCGATGTCCACATCCTCGGCCTCGGGCATCACGGCGACCGTCGCAGCAGATGTATGAACACGCCCAGACGCTTCGGTCTTTGGCACCCGCTGCACCCGATGAACACCCGATTCAAATTTAAGCCGCTGAAACACGTTCTGCCCCGTGATTTCAACAATCACTTCTTTCATCCCGCCAATATCACTTTCGGATATATCCATAAGGTCAAATGACCATCCCAAAGACGCCGCATATCCGCGGTACATCCCAAACAGGTCAGCCACAAATAACGCGGCCTCGTCCCCGCCTGTCCCTGCACGGATTTCCAGAATAGCGTTGCGTGTATCGTCCTCGTTCTTGGGCACCAGCGCAAGCCGCACCTCTTGCTCCAGATCAATCATCTGTCCTTTCAGGTCATAAAGTTCCCGCGCCGCATCCGCCCCCAGGTCTGGATCTTTGACCATTTCTTCCAGCGTCTTTTGATCGGCCAGCGCCTTATTATACCGAGCGGCCAACTGCGCGACCGGCTCCAGTTCTGAAAATTCTCGGGCATATTTTTGATACATATCCCCAGACAGATCCCCCTGGCCCATCAGGGCCGAAATTTCATCATAACGGGATTTAATTTGAGCAAGGCGTTTAATTAAAGACATGACAAGGGCTTATAAAGACAAATAAAACAAAGGACAAGAAAAATGCGGAACGATAGAGACAGAACGCAAAAAAATAGAAAGAAAAGCGCGCGGCGCGCTAGCCCGGCTCAAGCGTCGCCATCAAAGCCGCCGGATCCAGGGAAATGTTTTTTAACACTTTCCCTTCTGGCCCCAAAGGAGGCAACGGCACCCCCTCCACCATCAACTGGACACCCGCCGCATTGCCAATGCTTATTTTATAAGGGTTTCCACTGTTATCAACAGGGTTGTCCACAGAGATTTCCTCACCCTCACGGTACAAACGTGCCTGAACGACACGCCCATCTGGGTTACGCAGCTCGATCCAGCTATCCGCCAGCATGGTCACAACCACGCCAGATGACCCGGATAAGGTCGATTGCGGCACAGATGCAACAGCGGTCCCCTTCAAAGCAGAGACCGCAGCCGTTGCCGCCCGTTCCAAAACCCCCTCTAACACAGGAGAAAGAGGAGTTGAAGGGGCCTGGTGCGCAGAGACCGAAGCTGTTGCCGTCAGGTTAGAAGACGTCTCAGGCACAAATGTCATCGCGGCAGGGGCCGGCGGTGCAGACGGAACATCCGGGACAACCCCTATGCGCGCATTTTGATAGATCACCCATGTGGCCATAACCAGCAAAATCCCCGCAATCGCCACTGCTTGAATCGGTACAGACGGTTTACGTTCATCCGCCGGCACAGATGATACCAATGTCATGACCGGTCGTCGCCCCAGATCCCGGGTCTGCTTTTTCAACAGCTGGATCACACGATTACCATCCAAGTGCAAAAATTCTGCATAGGTGCGAATAAATCCAATGACATAAACCTGACCCGGTAGCTCATCAAACGCGCTACGTTCCAAGGCTTCAAGATGCTCAGCACGAATACGTAAATGAGATTCCACGTCCGGAATCGATAAGTCCATTTTCACCCGCGCCCGGCGCAAAATCTCCCCCACCGGCGTATCGACATAAAAGTCGGGAGCAGGTGTATCGTTCACAGGCTGTCTGAATTTCATCATGGATGTCATATTCCTATTTTAAAACATAGATAAGCATTTGATGAAAGAAGTTTTTGCTGTTTTATCCCCCATATCTTTTTATTTTTTATAATTTAGAAATAATCTACTCTATTTCTTCCTGCTTTGTCACATTGCCACCAGGATGTTTTTAGGTGTATATCAGATCATCATGAAGACCTATATTTATAAATATTCCATGCTCATCCTTGGTTTTTTGGCCCACGCGGGGATTGTTTTCTATACCCTGTTGTGGATGATGATCCTCCTCATCGCCGGAACCGTCGCACAAAAATATGTGGGATTGTATGTCGCGCAAAACACCTTTTTTAACACCTGGATATTATGGATAGGCCCCTTACCATTGCCCTCTGGGATGATGACCCTGGCCCTTTTGGCCATCGGCCTTATGGCAAAGCTAACCATTCGCACAACCTGGACATGGCGAAAAGCGGGAACCATCACCGCCCATTTCGGGGCACTACTTCTTTTGCTTGGGGGATTGTGGACCTATAGCTTTTCAAAAGAGGGTCAGATTACCCTGGGCCAAGGGGATCGATCTGCCTATATGACGTCGTATAATGATCGTCATTTGGTTATTGAAAGTCAGAATGGCAAAATCCAGCCCTATACCATTCCATGGGATGATCTGAAACCTGGTCGTGTTTTTTATGTGCCGCATCTCCCCCTATCGATCGACGTGATCAAGGTATGCCGCAACTGCACATTTCTGGAACGGAAACAGCCCCTCTCTGAACAGGATCAAAAAGAATTGAAAGGAAGGGCAAAGGTTCTGGACATCACGCCTGCCCCCCTCCAGAAACAAGATGAAATGAACAGAGCCGCAATTCTGTTTCGCCTTTCTGGCAGCAACTCGGACAAGGATGGTATACATCTGTCAACTGACTTTATCGACCTTAGCCCATGGGTGGATATCGAAGACACGGTTTACAACATTGCCTTGCGCAAGGTTCGATCATCGCTGCCTTTTGAAATCGAATTGCTACAATTCAAAAAAGAAACGCATCCTGGTACCGATATCGCATCCTCTTATGAATCCGAAGTGATCGTCCATGATACCCCGTCTGGAACGTCATGGCGCGCCCATATCAGGATGAATGAACCCTTGCGTATTCGGGGATATACTCTGTATCAAGCATCCTATATCGATCAAGGGAATGATAAATACCAAAGCGTTTTCGCCGTCGTTAAAAATAGTGGCCGAATTTTTCCATATCTTGCCAGTTTTGTAATGTGCATTGGCCTTTTTATTCAGATATTCATCCGGTTTCATAAATTAAAGCACCCGAAAAAAGAAAAGACAGTATCGAATAATCGGCGTTCTTCTCCGTCGTCTATTCTACCATTTCTTTTTGCGGCCATCTTGCTCACCGGCATAGGGACCTCCGCCCCCACGCATGCTGATTGGTTTTCATCCGAAAAACAAAGCGCATATGAAACGCCCGCGCTTGCGGAAATTCCCATCTTAGATCAAGGCCGCGTCAAGCCAATGGATACATTCGCGCGTTCCTGGCTGGAGGTTTATTCAGGCCGCGATCACTTAGGCGATCAAACAGCCCTGGGATGGCTTTTGGATGTTCTTTTTAAACCCGATATCGCCGTTAAACAGCCTATTTTTAAAATCACACACCCTGCCGTTCGGGACATGCTGGACCTGCCACCGCGCAAAGGAAGCCGCTATACATTCGAAGAGGTGTATCCCAGCCTTCAAAAACAAAAGCAGTATTGGGAGGTTTTCCGCGACGTCCCCCAAGATCGCTTGACGATGCCTCAGCGCCAGTTACTTGAAATCGCCAACAACATCGAATCCTTTTTTGATTTGATGACGACGTTTGAATATGCCCGCCCGCAGATCACAATTGAATCCCCTACACTCGCACAAAAATTGGGATTACCGGCCATGACCCCTATCAGTCCTGTGGACATGCAAAAGCAGCATAAGAAACTGGAAGCGGCGTTTAATGCGTTGTCCAGAAAAGCAAAAACAAAAAAACCAACCGACCGCATGAGCCGAGACGAAGCCGAACTTACAAATATCGTCATAAAAATGCACGACATTGATCAGCAAGCAGGCCGCGTCATGTTCCGGATCATCCCGGGAAAACAGCCCGATGACGAATGGCAAACACCGATTGCTGCATTTGAAACGGAAAACACGCATATCATTAAAAATGCCCAAGCTCTCACTCCTCTATGGAATCAAATGGCTGCCCATTATCGTGAAAATAATCCGGCTGCGTTTACAGATGTCCTAAGCGATCTGGCCCAAAAATCCAAAACCATTGCAGGATCATCCACCACGCAAGACACACTGACCCTGGAATATCTCTACCATACATATAATCCCTTTGGCCTGAGTATTTATGGATACCTGCTGGCCGTTATCTTTTTTGCCGGCCGTCTTTTAATTCCTGGACAGGCAGGACGATATACCCTTCGTTCCACCCAAATACTGGGGTGGATATCTCTAGTGACGGCCATCGCCCTTCACACCGGGGGGATTGCTATTCGCATGATCTTGACGGGCCGCCCCCCTGTCACAAATCTGTATGACTCTATTTTATTCGTCGGGTTAACGGGCGTCTTATTTTCAATTTTCGCCCACTATACCTTAAGTAAATCGGGCATCGCCCTGATGATTGGGGCCGTTATGGGCTTTGTTCTCCAGCTTGTCGGGCTTTATTTCGATAGCGAAGGAGACACGCTTCGGGTTCTGGTCGCCGTGCTGGATACAAATTTCTGGCTTTCGGTTCATGTCACCATGATGACCATGGGATATGCAGCCGCTCTGGTCATGGCCCTGATGGCACACGGATACCTGATGGCACGCATTATAGGGAAATGCACATTTACCCAGCTTTCAGGACTTCATACACATACCCAAATTATGATGGTTATTGCCTTGTTCTTTTCGGCTTTTGGCACTTTACTGGGCGGAATATGGGCGGATCAATCGTGGGGCCGTTTCTGGGGATGGGATCCGAAAGAAAATGGCGCTTTGCTTTTAACGCTGTGGCTGATATGGGCCATGCACGCCAGAATAAGCCGCCACTTTTCGGCCGATACCTTGATGATCATCATTGCCTTAACAACCGTTATTGTGGCGGCAGCCTGGTTTGGGGTCAATCTCTTGGGCGTTGGCCTGCATTCTTATGGGTTCACAACCGCGGCGCGAACCGGCTTCATCGCCTTTTGCACGATCGAAAGCCTTTTGGCCCTATGCGCATACGCTGCCATTCGCCACCTGGAAATAAAAGAAGGGGCGAGAAAATGACACCTGAACAAAAGCGTGCCATCCTAGCTCCCCTCGCGCTGATTATCATTACCCTTTTCTTCTTGAGCAGTAGCCTGTTATGGGATCGCCTGCCCTCATCTATGTCGCCGGCCCCCGCAAGCTCTATTCAAGAAAGAAATGACCAAGATCAGAAATCAGATATTGGAAAAATAATATCTGATTTTGGAATCAAGACACTGGACGGAAAAGCCATTCACATACGCGATCTGCGCGGCAAGATCGTCATTGTCAATTTCTGGGCAACGTGGTGCCCCCCATGCGTTGTTGAATTTCCAATTTTGATCAGCCTGGCCGAAAAATCAAAAGGACGCGTGGTTCTACTGGCCCTTTCCAGTGATAAAACAGAATCAGATATCCAGCAATTTATCACCCGGCAAGAATCAAATGGCGTGAACATGAAGGCCAAAGGAGTCTTTCTCGCCCTCGATCCGGAACGCAAAATCACCCGCGATGTGTTCAAAATTACATCTTATCCCGAAAGCTTGATCGTCGGGCCGGACGGCACAATCCTGCGGCACATTATTGGCGGAACAGATTGGGATCTTCTAGACGTTCAGGATCTATTTAAATAGGAAAACTGTTTTTACAGCCGTTTCTAAAACCCGACAGGAAATGAAATGGCGACCCCTACGGGATTCGAACCCGTGTTGTATCCGTGAAAGGGATATGTCCTAGGCCTCTAGACGAAGGGGTCGGACCAAAAGTGGAGTACATTTACCCGTTTACCGCACGAAAATCAAGAGAAAAATTAAACAATTTTCAGGCTTATAAGAAATAAAAATTCTGATAAATCAAAGAAAAAGCCCATCACGCCGCCAAGAATGCAGCCCCCTGAACACTGTGCGCCGCATCTTGAATATAAAAAACAGGGGTTTCTCGCCCTTGCCACCGATCCAGACGCAGAGTCCCCAGTAAATGCAAAGGCCCCCCACCCGCATACGACCGCAGCTGCGTCCCCAGTTCCGTTTCAGCCGCCCGAAACGCCATCGCCTTGACCCATGGCCCACCCTCGGCATCCGAAATCATCGCGCGAATATGCGATCCGCCCAGGATATCCAGCTTTGCAATGCGCACGTTCGGCAATACAAACAAGGGTTCCGGATGTTCGGGGCCATAGGGGCCCAAATGATCCTCGATCACCCGCGCCGCATCAATATGAAGAGAGCGCACAAAAGCCACGCTATCCACCTGATGAACAGGGACAAGGTCCATCCCCGCCGCCATCCCCGCGCCGCGTTCAAGAACATATGCACGAAAGGCGTCCACCTGATCCGGGCGCATTGAAAACCCGCCGGCCATAGCATGCCCCCCACCCTTTATCACATGACCTGCCGCATAAGCCCCCTGGAACAGAGCCGCCATATCAAATCCCTTGACCGACCGACCGGATCCACGGATTTCAACCGATCCATCTTCTTTTGTGGCATATGTCATCACGCATGTGGGGCGATTAAACCGATCCTTGATCCGCGATGCGACCAAACCCGCAACGCCCGGGTGCCAATTCTCATGCCCCACAACAATCACCGGATGTTGATCAAGTCCCTCGTCCGTCACCAAACGCACCGCATGCTGAACGGTTGCTTGTTCCATTTCCCGCCGGCGCACATTACAATCGTCCAAAATCTCGGCCAGACGCAGCGCCTGAACGTCGTCCGTGCACGACAAAAGCCTGGATCCCAAATTCGCCTGATCCACACGAGACCCGGCGTTGATACGTGGGCCAAGGCCAAATCCAATATGCGTTGATGTAATGGGCTCATCCGGATTGATTTTCGCAACACGTGCAAGCGCGGCAATACCAATATTTTTGCGCGCATTTAATGCCTGCATCCCCGTTCGTACCAAAACACGGTTCGGCCCCGTGAGCGGCACCATATCACAAAGCGTCCCCAAGGCCACCAGATCCAAAAGATCCTTTAGCGGGGGTTCAGGAACCCCCTTGGATTCATAATATCCCCGTTCACGTAAAATCTTGTTCACCGCAACGGTAAACAGAAACGTGACACCAACAGCTGCCAGCATGCGATATCCACTTTTATCATCGGGCCGCTTGGGGTTAATGACATGCGCAGCCGGCGGCAATTCCCCATCCGGCTCATGGTGATCCAAAACAATAACGGGGAAACCCGCCGCATGCGTCTGCGAAAGAACCGTATGCGCCGTAATCCCGCAATCACATAAAATAGCCAACGCACATCCACGTGCTTGAAGCCCCAATAAAGCTGGCGCATTCGGTCCGTATCCTTCATTCATCCGGTCTGGAATATGAATATCTGTTTCGGTTCCAATCATTCGAAAAAAATGAGACAACACCGCACTGGACGTTGCACCATCCACATCGAAATCAGCAAACACACCAATCTTACGACCAGCCATCACGGCATCCGCCACGTCTTTTGCGGCAGCTTCCATTCCCATCATCGCAAATGGATCTGGAAAATCCCGGGCCAGACGCGGTGTTAAAAAACGATCAACATCGTTCATGGGGATACCCCGCGCGACAACCAAGCGGGCGAGCAGATCTGGAATCTGATGCTGCTGCATCACCCGCATCACAGATGAATCATCCAAGGCGGAAAGCGCCCAGCGCGCGCCCGTTATAGATTGAGGAATGGATAAAGAGTCATAATAATCGGTCATATCAATACGTCATGCCAGATGGCGGGCGTTTTTTAGGCGCAGAAACCGCTGTTCCGACCGGCGCTTCCAATAAACGATCTACCTCAACGTCCGTGACGGGAGCAGCAACTTGTTTTTCAGAAACGGTCTTACGGAAAGGTAACTTCGCGGTTAAATCCGTTGGCGATTTCAAAGCCCCCTGCGCATCAAAAGGAGAAACCGGAACACGAACAGCCGGCAAATTCGGTGCCGTTAAAACAGGCATCGGAGTCAAATCAGCAGCGCCAGAAGAAGCCGAGACATTCACGGCCTTATCTGGCGTATTCATATCAAAAACCGTCACACGCGGATCATATTTTCCGCCAGCAGCGGCACCAGAAGGGGGCGTAAGGGTAACAGCCGCACGCGTTAAACTTTGGCGTTCGACTGGCTGAGGAACCAGCGGCGCGATCGGGTGCAATGGCCCATCAGACAACGGATAAACCGTGACAGCCCCCTTGCTCATCCCGTTTGCGATGACGGGCAACATCCCATCATCCGTGGAGGGGTCAATTAAAACAACGCTTTTTGGTCCTTTTGGCTCAACCACAACCGGTTTTCCAGCCGTACTGGCACATGCCGTCAGCAAAACAATCCCCATGAACGCGGTGTATGTAACAAAAGAAGACTTGATTTTTTTCATTGAAGCAGGTTCCTTTAAAGAGCATACCAATACATTATCCCCATCGTGCGCGAAACCCGCCCATCTTGCAAGAGTACAATTGAGCCCTCCATGACAAAGAATACAAAAGCATCCACTCAGCCCGTCTTTACCCTGAGTATGGACGACATTTTACCGAATAAAGACAGCGAAAAGGTAGAAGCAAGGCCAAATCACCATGATTCAGCCCCCCAACCGGATCGTGACAGGGTAACCGAACCATCGGCAACCTCCCCCTTTCCGAACGCAACGCACACCGGCATAAAGGATGAAATGCGCATGAATTCAAACCTTCCCCCTGCCCCTGATTTTGACCCGGCTGAATTTGGGCGCAAGCTTTTTGATATTTATAAAAACGCAGAACCCGTTCTGGCAACATGGATGGAACGGCAATTCAAACAGGGGCCACTGGCCCCACTTGGGTTTGACCCCCTGCATATGCAAAAGGCCGTGCATGACTGGATTGATTATTATGCAAAAAATCCGCAAGACCTTGCCCAAATGCAAATTCAATATTGGGACAATATGGCAAAACTATCATCGGCTATGATCAACAAATGGCTGGGACAACCCGTCCCCGACATGGTCCCCCCCGACAAATCAGATAAACGGTTCAAAGATCCGGTTTGGACCCAAAATGCTGCGTTCGACTATTTACGTCAAGCCTATGCCCTAACCCGCGGCCTGGCTCAAAACATGGTACAAAAAGCAACAAACCTTCCCGAAGATGAACGTCAAAAATTAGAATTTATGACAAAGCAGTGGATGGATGCCCTGTCCCCCACCAATTTCCCCATGACAAACCCGGAAGTGCTGCGTACCACGATCGAGACAAAGGGCGAAAACCTGCTGAAAGGATTTCAAAACTTTATTGATGATCTGAAACGGGGCCACGGCGACCTGAAAATCAGCACCACACAGTATGAAGCATTTGAGGTGGGTAAAAATTTAGCCACCACGCCCGGCCAAGTTGTCTATCGCAACCGCATGATGGAGCTTATTCAATATACACCGACGACCGAAAAGGTACACAGTGTTCCCTTGCTGATCGTGCCGCCATGGATCAACAAATATTATATTCTGGATATGCGTCCCGATAATTCATTTGTAAAGTATGCAGTTGATCAAGGATATACGGTGTTCATGATTTCATGGGTAAATCCTGATCCCACATATATGAACGCCTTATTCGATGACTATTTGACGGATGGATTACTCCAAGCATTAAATGTTATTGAAACTGTTTGCGAGACAAAAACAACAAATGTTGTTGGCTATTGTATTGGCGGCACATTG
Organism: uncultured Pseudobdellovibrionaceae bacterium; assembly: GCA_964593915.1. Lineage (GTDB taxonomy): Bacteria > Pseudomonadota > Alphaproteobacteria > Micavibrionales > Micavibrionaceae > CAZLPZ01. The sequence continues at coordinate 2,865 of CAZQLB010000017.1, read as the reverse complement.
ACCAGCATGGCTTTGTCGTATTTAAAATCAAAAGGACAAGATGATCGGATTGCATCCGCAACCATGCTGACGACCCTTTTGGATTTCGAACGCGCAGGTGATATGAAAGTCTTTATTGACGAAGAACAGATCACCGCCCTGGAATCCCGCATGCGTGAACGCGGATATCTGGAGGCAGGGATCCTTCAAAAAACGTTTAGCATCCTGCGTGCGAATGACCTGATCTGGTCTTTCGTGGTCAATAACTACATGCTGGGCAAGGATCCATTCCCGTTTGATCTTTTATACTGGAACGACGATTCGACAAACCTGCCTGCCGCATTTCATACTTACTATCTGCGGCACCTCTATCTGCGGAACGAATTGATAAAGCCGAATACTTTATCAATCGCTGGGGCAAAAATCGATGTATCAAAAATCGATACACCGCTTTATTTTTTATCTACCCGCGAAGATCATATTGCGCCCTGGCTTGCCACATACGACGGAGCAAAAGTGATTGCAAAGAAAAACAAAGATTTAACATTTGTTCTGGCGGCTTCTGGGCATGTGGCGGGGGTTATAAACCCGGTTGGCAGCAATAAGAAATATGGTTACTGGACCGGCAAGAAAGTAGAGGAACAAGCGGATTCCTGGCTTGAGCACACATCCTATACAGATGGCTCATGGTGGCCAAATTGGTCCGCATGGCTATCCAAACGATCTGGCAAGATGATCGCTGCACGGTCAGAACCAGGAAACAAAACGTACACCCCCATTACACCGGCCCCCGGCACATACGTAAAGGTCAAGGTTTAAAAAGAAAAATCCCCGGCAACTGCCGGGGATCTGTCAAAAGAACATGATTTAGCGAATAACAACAAACAACGCTGTGTCACCACGCCGTATATTCAATAATATTCCACGTTTACTGGAGGATGCGGCAGCGCCAAGTTCCTGAACCGAATTCACAGGCTTGCGGTTACAGGAAATAACAACATCCCCTTCTTCCAGCCCAGCCCGATCTGCAACCGATCCGGGTTCAACCGATTGAACAAAGACACCCTTGCCTTTATCTGGTGACTGAAGATCCGCGGGCACAGCACCAAACAAAGCCCCCTTCAGCAAGGGATGTGCCACAGACGTTCCATTGCCGTTTTCTGCTATCTCGCGCTTGCCGATCACAACATCAATCGTGCTTTTTGTCCCATCGCGCAGGATATCCAGCGTCACTTTTTGGCCCACAGCCAGCTGCCCCACACGATTACGCAGGTTCGATGCCCCTTCAACAGGCATCCCATTAAACCCAATCACGACATCTCCATCCTTAAGACCCGCTTTTTCGGCTGGCGATCCGGGCTGAACCCGTGCAACCACGGCCCCCTGATGCACAGAAAGCCCAAGGGCTTCAGATAATTCAGGAGTCATGTCCTGTATTTGGATCCCGATTTGCCCTCGTTCAATTTTGCCGTTTTCAGTCAATTGTTTCATTGTGCTTATGACCATATCGACGGGAATCGCAAACCCAATTCCGACATTTCCGCCCGTACGGGATAAAATGGCCGTATTGATCCCAATCAGTTCCCCGCGCATATTCACAAGCGCACCGCCCGAATTCCCGGGATTGATCGATGCGTCCGTCTGGATAAAATCCTCATAGTTCTCAATTCCCAAACCGCTACGCCCCAATGCCGATACAATCCCGGACGTCACCGTATGCCCAAGACCAAAGGGGTTGCCAATTGCCAGTACAAAATCACCAACTTCCAGCGCCGATGATTTTCCAACCGGAATCGATGTCAGGTTATCGGCCTTTATCTTTAAAACAGCGATATCCGTTTCATCATCTGTTCCGACCACCTCGGCCTTGACCTGACGTTTATCTTTCAACACAACATAAATTTCATCGGCCTTGTCAATTACATGATTGTTTGTAATGACATATCCCTTTTGGGCATCCACAATCACACCAGATCCCGCCCCCTGCACTTCACGTTCAGGCATTTTCCCATCAGGAGGAAGGCCAAACTGTTCGCCAAAAAATCGCCGGAACATCGGATCATTAAACATATCCGGGACCTGGACCTTAACCTTGGATTTGACAGATATATTCACAATCCCCGGCATAATCGGCTTCAGAATGGGTGACAGGGTCGGCATGGGAGTCCCCTCGGCAGTCAGGGGCGGTATCGCCGCATAAACAGAATGGGCCGGCAGACAAGCAACCATCCCCCCACATAAGGCCATAAGAAAGAAAGATGACGACACACGAACAGACATAAAAACCCCCTGTTTCAATAAAACAATCAAAAGGTGCTCATCAAAAATAACACCAGACAGGATCTATATTGGGCCAGATCATTCAAAAATCCACCACCCATTTCGCCGCAGCAAAAATATGGTCAAAAAACGCTTATACACGCATCTGACTGCGCAGAAATGTGATGGGGTTATCTTGATCTTTAATTGTCAACCCTCGACGTGCAAATTGCGATGGCGCACAAACAAGTTGGTCACAAAAGTTTCTGTAAAAACGCGTATAATCTAGAAAACCAGCCTTGGTGGCAGACTCTTGTATTGGAACACCCAACGATATAAGACGCAACGCTTCAAATACACGTAGAATATTTCGATAAGCAACCGGAGAAATACCGTAATTCGCATGGAAATAAGGGGTCATTGTCGTATGTGGTATTTTGAGTTCTTTTGACATATCCGCTATCGAAAGAGGCTCGGTAAAATGGGCATGTAAAAAAGCCTGAGCCTGAACGGCCACATGATGCCGTTTTTCTTCTTTCCCAATTGGAATAAATTTATGATCCTGGCGCAAGTAATTTGCGATATCATCATAACTAAAAAGTTTGGTCCCTGGTTCATATCCAAAGG
>CAZQLB010000016.1:0-16170 GCA_964593915.1 uncultured Pseudobdellovibrionaceae bacterium | reverse complement strand
TGCCGCGCCTTTCTTTATCGATCCATCTGTTTATAAACAGCAAGTGCTTGACGCTGTGCAGGCTGCAACCGGATATGATGTGCGGGTGGATGGGGCCATTTCTCTTTCCCTGTTACCGGTTCCGAGCGTTACGATCAAAGATATTCAAATCAAACGGCCAGATGGCGCCGCCGATGATTATCTGGCCAAGGTGCGCGCCCTGTCGGCCTCTGTTTCTATAGGATCGCTTTTATCTGGACAGGTGACTGTATCATCGCTGTCTGCGGATGGTATGGATGCACGTGTTATTTTTGACGAACAGGGTCAGCCAAATTGGATTACCCCTGTCTTATCCGAAAAGATGAGTTCCCAGAAAGATGCTGCAGGATCATCCATCGCATCTGTTTCAGAACAAGCCAGCAATAGTGCTGTATCATCTGGATCGGCGATTAAAATCCAAAATATCCGCGTGAAAGACAGTCATCTTTTTATCGCGCATAAGGGGCAGGGGCGTTCATTTGACCTTACTGATCTTGATCTGGCCGCATCCATGGATGACATCATGGGGCCATTTGATGTTCGTTTTTCCTCTATGATAAATGGGTTGCCTGTTGATGCGCGCGCCGATGTAGGACAAATCAATTCTGGTCAAGATGCAAATATACGTGCCAAAGTTCAGGTGGGCGACCAAAACACAATTTCATTTGATGGCGCGGTTTCCTTACGGGCTGGATATGATGTTCATGGGATACTTGATATCAATGCGAATAAACCGTCGGATATAGGGGCGCTTGCGGGGGCTTCTTTATCTTTGCCGGCGTTTAAAGGACAGACGCAGATTGCGGTAACGCCGCTGAATATCGTTGCGGATCCGATAAAACTGGATGTGGGCGGACAATCATTAAAAGGTACGGTTAAGTTCCGTATGGCTGATTCTGATTTTAAAAAACCTCTTTTATATGCACGTCTTTCGGGTGATGGGCTGATTGATTTGCGCTCTGCGCTTCAGTCTTCATCTTCGGCAAAGAACGTATCAGGGTCATCAATTGTATCAAAAGGAAGTGGCGCGCCCGTACAAGCGATTCCGGCGGTTCCTTCTTTTCCGGTTGATATGGATGTTGATGTTGCGCTGGCGGGTGTTCAAATGGGGAAAACGCCGTTTGAAGGTGTGCGTATTACATTAAATGCAGCTGGTGATACAGTCAAAGGGACGATGGTCGTTGCAAAAGTCCCAGGTCAAGGGCAGTTGACATTGGCCGCTGTTCCCGCATCCGGACAAGATGTTACGTTTCGTTTGGATGGCCGTGTTGTGAATGTCAGCGCGTTTATCGCCGATGGCCTGGATATAAAAGGTATGGATGATTATACACGTTCGGTGCGGGATCTTTCTGTGGGCGGGACAGTTGCGATGACATCGTCCGGTGTTTCCATGCAAGATACGGCCGTAAAATGGACAGGGGGCAATGTATCGCTTTCTGGAACATCCTATACATGGTTAGGGAACCGCCCAAAATTAAATCTTTCTCTTTCTGGTGAATCTTTGCGTGTGTCTGATTTTTTGCCTGCTGCACGTTCTGGAAAAAATGGTGGGCCATCGGTTGGCACGGGACCAGATGCCGGGATGAAAAATACAGCCGATATTGAAAAGACAGTTTCTCAGTCATTGGCATCATTAAAATTACCAATGGATGCTAGGTTTTCGGTTGTGCTTCGGTCACTGGCATTTCCGGATATGACGATAGGCGATGTTGCCGCACGTGGATCCATAACCCAAACATCTGTTGTTCTGGATACAGTTTCGGTTGGTGATCTTTATGGGGCATCTTTTTCTGTGCGCGGGAAGATTGATGATCTGACCAGTACGCCGCGCGCGGACATGGCGGTTCAGGTGGCATCACAAAACCCGGCGGCAGTATTGGAAAAACTCATCCCAGATATGCCAAAGAATGATTTACTCAATCATCCTCTTCGTTTAAATGCGTCTTATCAAGGAACGATAAAAGAAGGTCGTTTGGATGGCGCGGTGGATGTCAATAATGTGAAATTTGGGTTGTCGGGACCGGTTAAGGGGGCGCTGACAAAACAGCCGCAGCTTTCGGATATGCAGGTATCTGTCAAGGCGCAGAAGGCGCAATATATTGCCGATCTGATGGGTGCTAAAAACCAAAGTCCTGTATTGGCCGAACCGGCGGATCTGTCCGCGGGGATTGGCATGAATGGGGCGCAATACAAAGTTTCGAATATTCGTGGGGCTCTTGGTAAAACACAGGTATCTGGTGAAATGGATTTCGATATGTCGAAATCTGTTCCCCGCATTTCAGGCAGTTTGAATGTGGGCGATATGCCGCTTGATGCATGGATGGGTGTATCATCTTCCTCTGCTACTGCGAGCGGGAATGTGTCTGCAAATACCCAATCTGCGGCTGTTTCCAAAAAGGTTAAGATTGATTCAGCTGCGTTTCGCTCCATGAATATTGATATGATGGTTGCGGCCAAGAAAATAACGTATCAGTTGTGGTCTCTTTCCGATCCATCTTTGTCAATAAATCTTCAGGATGGCGTTCTGAATATAAAAGACGCGCGCGCGGATGTTTTTGGCGGGTCGGTGAAGGGGAATGTACGTGTTGATGCAAAGAAAGAAAACGCGCCGATCACGATTGCGTCGAACGGTGTGTTATCAGGGGTTAATGCAAGGTCAGCGTCCAATGCGTTGATGGGCGCGGGTTATAACCGATTTGATGGTATCATGGGGATGACGTTTGATATTCAGACATCCGCTCTTTATACGGATGATGTTTTGTCTGGACTATCAGGGCAGGTGCAGACCAGTGGTCAAAATATTGCGGTAAACGGTATTGATGCTGCAAAACTGGCGGGATGGTTGACCACTGATTTGAAACCCAGTAACGCGATTGAGAATCTACAGGCGTCAGTCTTAAGCGGTGGAAGCACAAAATTCGACACGCATAAGGGTGTATTTGATATCCAAAAAGGGCAGGTGAAATTAACAGACGTATCCATGACGGGTGCGGATGCGGATTTAGTGGCAACCGGAAATCTGGATTTGCCGCGCTGGATGATGGATGTCAAGGCAACGTTTAAGGTCAAAAATCCATCTGATGCGCCGCCGCTGGACCTGGCCCTGAAAGGACCAATTGGAAACCCGGCGCGCAGTGTGATGGACGGTATGTTTACAAACTATGTTCAGGGAAAATTGCAAAAACGGGTTAATCGGTTGATTGAAAAAAAGTTGGGCGGCAAGCTTGAAAAACTGGGGCTTGGCGGGCTTTTAGGTAACGGTGAGTCAAGTGGTGGTGGGGCGGATCCTGCACCTGCGCCTACTACACCTGATTCTGCGGTGCCTGAATCATCTGTGCCGCAGACAGAAGGGGCTGCGCCCGTGATGGCAACCCCTCCGCAAACAGAAGCGCCGGCGGTTCAGGAAACGCCCAAGAAAATAAAGCCCGAAGATGTGTTGATCGATGTGATTAAAGGGCTGTAAATAAAACCCCCGCGATATATTGCGGGGGTGTTTTTTCGCATTTTTTGAACAATCATACATGTGATTTTTTAATGGTCATCAGAACATAAACGCGGATCGCGCTGGATAGATTTTGCGTGCCTCGTGTCTCATCAATAGTGCGGATCAGGGATGCGATGCTTGTTTTTTTCTGATCTGCGATGTGCTGCAATTCTGTCCAAAATTCATCCTCCAGCGTAAAGCTGGTTGCATGTCCCGCAATGGTGATAGAGTGTTTTTTTAAAGATGGCATTTTTGACATTTCCGGTATCTTTGATCGCTCAAAGATACCGTCGTATAATGTTTACCCCTTTGGTCCGACCATATCTTCGGGTTTGACCCATGCGTCAAACTGTTCAGATGTTAAAAGGCCCAGGGCGATCCCAGCCTCTTTTAATGATGTTTCATCCGCATGCGCCTTTTTTGCAATCTTTGCCGCGTTATCATACCCAATATGGGGATTGAGGGCGGTGACCAGCATTAAACTTTCTTGCATCAATTTTGTGATACGTGTTTTATTGGGTTCGATCCCGATAACACAGTGTTCGGTAAAGCTGCGTGATGCGTCGGCAAGCAATCGGATTGATTGCAGCACATTGTGAATAATCACCGGTTTAAAGACGTTTAATTCAAAATGCCCATGGCTTCCGGCAACGGATACCGCCATGTTATTTCCCATGACCTGCGCGCACACCATTGTTAATGCCTCGCACTGTGTGGGGTTGACTTTACCCGGCATGATGGATGATCCAGGTTCATTCGCTGGCAATGTAATCTCCCCAATCCCTGAACGCGGGCCAGAGGAAAGCAGGCGAATATCATTTGCAATTTTCATCAAGGAAATGGCAATCACGTTTAGTATACCCGATACCTCGGCCAGCGTATCGTGTGTTGCCAGTGCTTCGAATTTATTGGGGGCGCTGACAAAGGGAAGGCCTGTGATATCCGCGACCTTTTGTGCGAACCCTTCGGCAAATCCCTTGGCGCAGTTAATGCCGGTGCCGACCGCGGTCCCTCCTTGTGCCAATTCGTACAGGCGGGGCAGGGTGGTTTTAATTCGTTCAATGCCCATTTTGACCTGATGCGTATAGCCGGAAAATTCCTGGCCCAGTGTCATGGGCGTTGCATCCTGCAGGTGCGTGCGGCCAATTTTAATGATGGATGAAAAAGATTCTGTTTTATCTGCAAGTGCGGCATGCAGTTCCTCGAGAGAAGGAATGAGTTCATGCACGATCTGCTCTGCTGCTGCAATATGCATGGCGGTTGGAAAACTGTCGTTACTGGATTGTCCCATATTCACGTGGTCATTGGGGTGGACAGGTTTCTTGGACCCCATGGTGCCGCCCATCATTTCGATGGCGCGGTTTGAAATCACTTCGTTCACATTCATGTTCGTTTGGGTACCGGACCCTGTTTGCCATACAGCTAACGGAAATTCGGACGCCAGTGTCCCATCAATCACTTCTTCTGATGCGCTGACAATCATTTCGGCCAATTTGGGATCCAGTGCGCCAAGATGGGCATTGGTCATGGCGGCTGCTTTTTTCAAAATGCCAAACGCGCGGATCAGCGGGGCTGGCATCTTTTCTGTTCCGATTTTAAAATTTTCAAACGATCGCTGGGTTTGTGCGCCCCAATAATGCGCGGCTGGAACGTCGATTTCACCAATCGAGTCGGATTCGGTACGGGTGGGGGCAGGGGCTTCTTTTAATGATGATTTCATGTCGGGTTCCTTTTTGCACGATCAAAATGCTCCCCATCATATCAAAATGTACGGAAAGGTTAAGAGAGAGTTGCAAGGATTTCGCATAGAAAAATTGTTTTTAAGCGGATTTTCGGGGTGTTAACCCAAAATTTGCATTTTTTGCATAAGATAGAAGCATAACAAAAAAGAATAAAGGGGTGTATTATGCAATCAGGGGCGCAGGCGGTCCATTTCGGGACCCAAATTCATACGTCGACGATCGTTAAAATTGGATGCGAGGATCCCTTGTTCGTCCGAGCGGATACGCTCGTTTTAAATCGCGGAGATGACGAGCTCTTTGCTATTGTTGATGGGGTTATGTCATCTTTGGGGGCGGTGACGCCGGATATCTCGGCCCGGTTGCAACGCAATCCCCGTGCGTTGATCGAAGCGTTTCATTTTGCGGGCGGAACCGTGCGCCGCGAAGTGCCGGTTGTTCTGCATTAAAAAGTTCATTCCCTGATGTAAAAACCCTTGTCAATACATTGAATGACAAGGGTTTTTTGTTTTCTTGAGGTGGAGAAGAATATTATTCTTCTGTGGCTGCGGTCTCTGCCTTGTCGCCAATACCGTGACCGGTGGTCCGTTCCACGATACGTGCGGATTTACCACGACGATCGCGCAGGTAATACAGTTTTGCACGGCGTACCGACCCGCGACGCACCAATTCGATGCCGTCAATTTTTGGGGAGAGCAGGGGGAATACACGTTCAACCCCTTCGCCATAGCTGATTTTACGGACGGTGAAGCTTTCGTTGATGCCGGTTCCTTGACGCGCGATGCAGACGCCTTCGTACTGCTGAACGCGGTCTTTACCGCCTTCTGTAATGATCACGCCCACGCGAACGGTGTCGCCAGGACCAAATTCCATGTTTTTCTTTTTGTTTGCAGACAGTTCAGCTGTGAGCTGTGCATTGAGTTTTTGAACGGTGTTCATTTTTATAACCCTTTGTTTTTAAACCCCTTATCGAGACCCGAAACAGCACCATTGCTGTGCGGCCCACTTATCTTTTTATGGGATTCCTTAAATTGTGCGGAACAATAGCTCATTTTATGGGGATATTTCAAGCGAAAAAGTGATTGTTTGTTAAAGAGGGGCGTCGTCGCGCAGAATGGACGTAACACCTGACTACACCCTCTAAGGAATTATTTATTATGTATAATATCTGGGCGGATGCGAGCGGTCCACTCTTCGGCCTGCTCTGTTCGCCATTTCTTGACCTTGGCGTGATCCCCGCTTGTTAAGACATCGGGAACGGGGTGTTCGCCCCCTTCCATATCGGTCCAAATGGCCGGACGGGTGTATTGGGGGTATTCCAGCCGGGTGGGATCCGAAAAACTTTCATCCGCCGCGGTTTCTATATTCCCCATGACCCCGGGAAGAAGGCGAATGCACGAATCCATCAGGGTGAGGGCCGCAACCTCTCCTCCCGATAAAACATAGTCGCCAATGCAGATTTCATCAAAGCCGTAATGGTCAAGGACGCGTTGATCCACCCCCTCATACCGGCCGCAGAGCAGTGTGAGTGCAGGGCTTTTGGCCAGATCCTGAACGATGGATTGTGTTAATTTTCGGCCCCGGGCACTCAGGTAAACCAGGCGGCCTGGGTTTGGAATAGAGGCTATGGCACGTTCAATCACATCGGGTTTCAGGACCATGCCCGCCCCGCCGCCAAAGGGCGTATCATCAACCGTTTTATGAACGCCATGCGCAAAGTCGCGAATGTCAATTGCGGTATACGACCAGATGTTTTTTTCAAGGGCTTTGCCAGATAAAGCGTGGGCCAAAGGGCCCGGGAACATATCCGGGAAGAGGGTCAGGATATGGGCGTGCCATAGGCTCATTCTTTATCTATTTCCGCATCTGTGTTTGTATCTGGTTCCAGGCCAGCAAAAACCGTATAGTTTTGGATCGTGAGCGTTCCGGCATCCATATCCACAACGGGGACGTAATCCGGCGTAAAAGGAATGTAAAATTCGGATCCTGCTGTCGGTTTGATATTAAGCAAATCACTGGCCCCGAAATTTTCAACGTCAACGACGGATCCAATTTGGGTGCCATCGGTGGACAGGACGGTTAACCCCTTTAAATCTTCGTAATAATATTCATCATCGTCTGGTTCAGGGAGAAGGTCGCGATCAAGGTATAAAGATGCCCCGCGCCATTTTTCGGCGGCTGTGCGGTCATTTACCCCTTCAATCCGGACCAGTACGGCGGTATTTGTGACTTTGTCCATCAGTAGACGGACGGTTTCATCCCCTGTTTCATCCAAATAAAGCGGGTGGGAAAAAATCAAATGCGGATCCTGGGTGTAAAGACGCAGCTTAACTGCGCCGCGGATACCATGTGCGGCGCCAATATCGGCAACCAGAATACGTTTTTGTTCGGATGTCATGATCATCGTTTTGGTGGATAAAAATATCCCGTCCCCAAAGAAAGTGGGGACGGGAATGATGATTATTCAGCAGCAGCTTCGGCAGCAGCAGCAGCTTTGTCTGCGCGTTCTTTTGCACGTTCTTGTGCTTTTGCTTTTGGTGCGGATTTCTTTGGGCGTGCCGAGAGTTTTGGTGCGTCACCAAGACCAGCCTTTGCCATCAGAACAGCAATCCGTTCTGACGGCTGTGCGCCGACGGATAACCAATGTTTGACGCGTTCAGCGTTAAATACAACGCGGCGTTCGTGATCGGATGGCAGTGTTGGTGCGTATGTGCCCAATTTTTCAATGTAACGTCCATCACGTGGAGAGCGGCTGTCGGCAACGACAATCGCGTAGTGAGGGAGTTTTTTGCGCCCGTGACGGGACATGCGGATGGTAAGTGCCATAATGTTTTCCTTTCCTTTGTTAAAACGTAACGTACACCTGTTTTTATTTTTTCAGTTTTCCTGAAAGTTGTCCCAGAAGACCGCCAAGCGGGCCGCTGCGCGGTCCAGTTGGCAGGCCTGGGAATCCTGTTGACCCCATACCCGGCGGTAAACCACCCCCCGGAATATTGGGCATATTTTGCATCATGTTTTTGATATCTTCTGCGCTCATGGTGTTTGTATCCATGCCCTGCATCATATCCAGCATGGCGGCGTCTTTGTTGCCCATAAATCCTTTGAGCATGTTCATCATACCGCCCATGCCCATTTTCTTGATGCGTTTCATGACATCCGACATTTGTTCATATTGTTTCATCAATTTATTGACGTCCTGAACGGTTGTACCGGATCCGGATGCGATGCGCCGTCTTCTGGAAGCATTTAAAACGGATGGTTTGCGGCGTTCGTGCGCTGTCATGGATAAAATGATGGCCTCTTGGCGTTTTAAAACCTTGTCATCCAGATTGGCTGCCGCAATTTGATCGGAAAATTTAGAGAGCCCGGGAAGCATTTTCGAAATTTCATTCATACCGCCCATGCGTTTCATTTGCCGTAGCTGCGAGAGCATATCGTTTAAATCAAATTCGCCTTTTTGGAATTTGTCGGCGATTTTTTTTGCTTCTTCGGCATCGGCGGTTGCAGCGGCGCGTTCAACCAATGAAACAACGTCGCCCATATCCAGAATACGGCCAGCCATGCGGTCCGGATAGAATGGTTCCAGGGCATCAACCTTTTCGCCCACGCCAATCATGCGGATGCTTTTTCCTGTAACCATACGCATGGAAAGCGCGGCGCCCCCGCGGGCATCCCCGTCCATACGGGTCAGGATCAGGCCGGTAATACCGATTTTCTGGTCAAATGTGGTGGCTGTTGTGACGGCATCTTGCCCTGTCATGGCATCAGCAACCAGTAATGTTTCGGTGGGGGATGATTTCTGTTTAATTGCCAGAAGTTCATTCATCATCTGGTCATCGATACTCAATCGGCCAGCTGTATCCAAAATCAAAACATCAATGTTTTCAATGGTAGCTGTTTTCAGGGCGCGATCCGTGATGGTCAGGGGATCTTCGCCCACAACTATATCCAACGTTTTAACGCCGGCCATTGCGCCCACCTGGGCCAATTGCTCTTGTGCTGCCGGACGATAGGTATCAAGCGATGCAAGTAGAACCTTTTTATTTCGTTTTTCCTGAAGGTATTTTCCCAGTTTTGCGGTTGTTGTTGTCTTTCCAGACCCTTGTAAACCGGTCATCAAAATGACGGCCGGTGGTTTTGTGGACAGGTCGATATCAATGTCGGGATTTTGCTCTGTTCCCCCAAGGGCTAAAACCAGTTCATCGTGAACGATTTTGACGACCTGGTCCACAGGGGAGACCGCCTTGATAATGTCCTGTCCCACTGCCTTTGCACGAATGTTATCGGTCAGCGTGCGTACAGCCGGGAGCGCCACGTCAGCCTCAAGCAGAGCGGTGCGGATCATGGAGAGCGCCGCGTCCACATCTTGTTCAGATAGACGGGATTTGCCGCGCAGGCCATCAAAAACGCCCGATAGGGCCTTGGTCAAATTCTCAAACATGGTTTATTCGCTACCTTTTCGCGTATCATAACCAAAACAAAAACACCGCAGTGAGCGTAAATGCGCCGGCTGCGGGAACCCCTTGAGGTACATATAAAATCCAACAATAAGGGGTGGATAGGTGTTGTTATAGGGCAAAAGAGCCTGTTTTGTCAAATGCCGTTTGAAAGATTTAAATATGGGTGGACGAAAAATCTACCATTCTAGGGGCAGATTGGCTATAACACGGGCATGACAACGGAAAAAGATAATATTACGGAAAATAATAAGGTCGTCACTTTTGGGTGTCGCCTGAATGCCTATGAATCCGAAGTGATGAAGGAACATGCGCGCGCGGCTGGTCTTCATAATACAATTATTGTAAACACCTGCGCTGTGACAGGGGAGGCAGAACGGCAAGCGCGGCAGTCTATCCGCCGGCTGGCCCGGGAAAATCCAGGTGCTCAAATTATTGTAACCGGATGTGCCGCCCAGATTTCGCCCGATACGTATGCCCAGATGCCGGAAGTGTCGCGTGTTATTGGTAATGATTTAAAATTAAAACCAGAAACATGGGGATTGGAATCAACGGACAGGGTGCTTGTTAATGACATCATGTCGGTGAAGGAGACCGCGGCCCATTTGATTTCCGGGATGGATGATCATGCCCGTGCGTTTATTCAGGTTCAAAATGGATGTGATCATCGGTGCACATTTTGTATTATTCCCTATGGCCGCGGGAATTCGCGATCTGTTCACATTGGGGTGATAGCGCAGCAAGTTCAAAAGCTGGTTGATGCAGGGTACAATGAAATTGTTTTAACGGGTGTTGATGTGACATCGTATGGTGCGGATTTGCCGGGATCGCCCACATTGGGACAAATGATCCGCCGCGTGTTGGGGATGGTGCCCGCACTGAAACGTGTGCGTCTATCATCTCTGGACCCCGCCCAGATTGATCCTGACTTGTGGCATCTGATTGAACATGAACAACGGTTGATGCCGCATTTACATCTTTCGCTGCAGGCTGGGGATAACATGATTTTGAAACGAATGAAGCGTCGGCATGCGCGTCAGGATGTTTTGGATGTGTGCGCGCGTGCGCGCCGGCTTCGTCCTGATATGGTTTTTGGATGCGATATTATTGCGGGATTCCCGACTGAAGATAATACGATGTTTCAGAATTCGGTTGATCTTATTCGTGATGCGGATATCAGTTATCTGCACGTTTTTCCCTTTAGTCCGCGTACAGGAACGCCAGCCGCGCGAATGCCGCAGGTGCATAAGAATGTGATCAAGGAACGTGCTGCAATCCTGCGGCAGGTGGGACAGGATCAGATGCAGCGGCTTTTGATGCGCGAAGTTCAAAAGGAACATACCATTTTGATAGAGCGGGGCGGAATTGGCCGGGGTGAAAACTTTGTCCCGATTAAAATTGAAACGCAGAATATGCCGGAGGCTGGCACCGTTATTCGTGTCCGGCCATATGCTTTGACAGATGATCGGGATATGCTTATTGCGCGATATAATCCAACCGATTTAGTGAATTAAAATAGGTTTTTTCCTGTATTTGCCCTTTTTATACAAGGGGTCTATAATAGCCAGAGAAAAGCGCAAAGGAGAGCCCGCATGATTTTTTGGCGTGCAAAAACAAATCAATCTCAGCAAGATGAGCAGACCCGGCAAGAAAATCTGATTCATAAACCGGATGAACCTGCGCTTGAACCTTCAATCGATATTCCGGATGCAAATGGGATAGGGGAAACGTTACCTTCTGAAACAGAAACAGATATTCTGGAAGACATGAACGAAATTGTTTCCCCTGTTCAAGTACCATTTTTTAATGTTGAACAGACAAATGATGAAATGGACCAGGATTCTTTTTCCGAGGATACGGGGGGGGGCTGGCTTTCACGGTTGACGCAAGGACTAACCAAATCGTCTATGAAATTGACGCAAGGTTTAAGTGATCTGGTCTCTAAAAAGAAATTGGATGCGGCCACTCTTTTGCGCCTTGAGGATTTGCTGATTGAGGCGGATGTAGGGCCTGTAACAGCTAAAAAAATCATTACATCTCTTTCGCTCTCGCTTGTTGATCGTGATGTGGATGAGACCGATATCCGCCATGCCCTTGCGGCCCAGATTGAAAAAATTCTTGCGCCATGTGTGCGTCCGTTGATGATTAAAAAGCCATCAAAAGGCCCATTTTATATTGTTATGTGCGGGGTCAATGGGGCTGGAAAAACAACAACCATTGGGAAAATGGCAAAAATTATGCATGATCAAAAACATCACCGCGTGATGATGGTTGCTGGCGATACATTTCGCGCAGCTGCCACAGAACAGCTGCAGGTATGGGGGACGCGGGCCCATGCGCCGGTGATGAAAAAAGACATTGGTGCGGATGCGGCGGCGCTTGCGTATGAATCGTATGAAACGGCGATGACGCAAGGGGTAGAGGTTGTTTTAATGGATACGGCTGGACGGCTTCATAATAAATCTAGTTTGATGGCTGAACTTCAAAAAGTGATCCGTGTTTTGAAAAAGCATGGTGATGATGTTCCCCATGAAACAATTCTGGTTTTGGATGGGACGACGGGGCAGAATGCTTTTGCCCAGGTTCAAACATTCCAGGAAATGGTTTCGATCACAGGGTTGATTGTTACAAAATTGGATGGGTCGGCAAAGGGCGGCGTTGTGGTCGGGCTTGCGGATCAGTTTGGATTACCTATTTATGCGGTGGGTGTCGGGGAGAGCGCAGAGGATCTTCAACCCTTTACCGCCGCTGCATTTGCACGTTCCCTTGTTGGTCTTACTGAGTAAGTTAATGGGGAAATAGGTGTGATCTGTTTTATATTTATATAGGGTTTTTTGTTTTTTGCCCTTGTGCTGACAGATGTCTTCTTTTCTGGTAGAATCAGGGATGAAAAACCAGAAGAGGTCTGTATTATTTATGTTTAATCCTTTTTCGTCCAAACGTTTTCGTTCTTATGATGATCCGGTTCGTGCCGTGCGCGCCGTTCAGGAACTGTATGCGGAAAGTACCGGGTATTTGCATGATCAATTCCGTTCTTTTATAAAGGATGGGAATGTGGATGCACGTGTTCATGCTTTTTACCCCTGTGTTCGTCTGAATGCACAGCATATTGACCGGAAAGATATGCGCCTTTCTTATGGTTTTGTGCCGAAACCGGGTATGTACGAAGCAACTTTAACGCGTCCGGATGTGTTCGGCACGTACTATCAACATCAATTTGAACATTTGATTCATAATCATCAAACGTCTTTGGATATTGGGTTTTCCGATACACCTATTCCCATTCATTTTGCGTTGCAGGATGATTTTCACTTGGAAGCGGATTTAAGTGCCGAGCAACTCTTGCGTGTTCCTTTCATGTTTGATATTCCGGACATGAATTTAATGGTTGATGATATTGCGAATGGGACATATGACCATGTGCCAGGTCACGCCAAACCATTATCTCTTTTTAACGCGCAGCGTGTTGATTTATCTTTGATGCGGCTGCGTCATTATACGGGGACCAGTGCGCCGTATTTCCAAAACTTTGTCATTTTTACGAACTATCAATTTTATATTGATGAATTTTGCAAGATTGGTGCGACGATGATGCGTCGCGGTGATACAGAGGAGGAGAGGGCACAGCGATCCACCTATACAGCATTTGCCGAACCTGGCAATCGTATTACTTATAATAAAAATATAGATACCTCTCTTGTGCAGACAGATGAGGTTGGATTTGAATTGCGCCGCATGCCACAGATGCCGGCCTATCACCTTATGCGCGATGATCATTGCGGTATTACAATGGTGAATATTGGTGTCGGCCCATCGAATGCAAAGACGATCACAGATCATATTGCTGTTTTGCGGCCACACGCATGGATGATGCTGGGCCACTGTGCGGGGCTTCGGAATGCACAAAATCTGGGTGATTATGTGCTGGCCCATGGATATTTACGTGAAGATAACGTGTTGTATCATGACTTGCACCCCTCTATTCCTATTCCAGCACTTTCTGAAATTCAGATTGCGCTTGAAAAGGCTGTGGCTGATGTAACGGGGCTTGATGGATATGACTTGAAAAAGATTATGCGGACGGGGACGGTTGCCACTGTTGACGATCGCAACTGGGAACTGCGTCCGACGGGACGCCAGTTTGCGCGGCTATCACAAAGCCGGGCTGTTGCGCTGGATATGGAATCGGGTACCATCGCCGCAAATGGATTCCGGTACCGTGTGCCGTATGGAACGTTACTTTGTGTTTCCGATAAGCCTTTGCATGGTCAGTTAAAATTACCGGGTATGGCGGAAAGTTTTTATCGCAAGCGGGTGGAACAGCATTTGCAAATCGGACTTCGGGCGATGGAAATGCTCCGCGATACGGGAGTTGACCGTTTGCATAGCCGTAAGCTGCGCAGTTTTGATGAAGTGGCCTTTCAATAGAACTTTTAATTAAAAAAAACAAAACCCGGGCTATCTGTCCGGGTTTTTGTATTCTTGCATGTGTCCTGGTTTAAACGATTATCGTTTTTTAAACCGTGATATCTAAAACACTGCCGCGTTTTTGCGCGCTGGATTTTCCTGCTGTGTCATCGTTTGCTTGACTGGCCAGTTTTGCAAGTTCTCGGCCTCGGTTTTCATCCGTGCCCTTTGATTCCTGACCTTTATTTGGTGCCGATGTTTCAGAGCGGGGCAGAACCGATTTGCGCTGATCATCTGGTGCTTGGCGCTGGACTTGTGTCCGGGGATCAGAAGCTGATGGTTGCTGAATGGCCCCGGATTGCAAAGGTTGTTGTGAATAGGCGTTTATACCTGAAAGCATTTGGACACTCCTAATAGAGATCGTGGACTCTGGCTTATCTCTTTTATTGTACTCAAAACTAATGAAGGAGTCTTTAAATCTTTTTTCAATAAATCTTTTTTTCAATAAGTAGGGAGTTTAATAAAATTTTATCTTTTTTTTGTCATTATTGTAAATAATACCATAGGAATAGGCAGATGACGGATCAAAATACGCGCTCTGAGTTTGGTGTGATTGTAGATGATGCTCTTTTACAAACTAAGGAAGGGCAAAAAATAAATCATATCAATAGATTAAAAGAAACGCAGCAACTTTATATCCTTGCTGCGCGTCGTGATTCGGGATCGCGCGCCCAATTCGGCCAGGCTATTACCGACTTATTTTCAGGGCCTCCCTTAACGTTAAGAGAGCAGGAAATTGTCTCGGACATTCTTATGACTCTTTTATCTCGTGCTGAAAAAGATTTAAAACAAGCCTTGGCGGATCGGATGGCTGTTTTGGAAAATGCCCCATTGCGTGTTGTTTTGCATCTTTCGACCGAGGAAATTGATGTTGCAAAACCTGTGATTATGCATAGTCCTGTTTTGTCCGAAACTGATTTAATGTTTATTATTCAAACGCATAAATCACCTTATTGGCAAGCGGTCGCGGCGCGACCTGATTTGCAACCAGGGGTAATTCGCGCGCTTGTGAATACAAAAGATCATCCGGTTGCACGGACGCTGGCTGCGAATACGGCTATTTCTATTCCAGTTGATTGTCTGAAAGATTTGATGGAATTGGCGAAATATATGCGGGATTTGCAAGGCCCGTTGCTGGAACGCACAGATGTGCCAGATGAAATTAAAAAAGTGTTGTATACTATTGCCGGGCAACATATCGCGCGCGATGCTGCGCATGTCGCAGATGACGGAAAAGATGTTGCGATTCGTGCGGCGGCGGATGTTGTAAACGAGTATATTAACGCGGTTGATCGTGATTTTAAACCAACGGATGATATGTGTGCGGCGGCAAAGGTTCTTTTTGATCGCGGGGAATTGTCGTTTGATAGTATGATGAAATCCCTGAAAAATGCCCAGATTGCATCTTTTATGGCGCAAATAATGTTGTTTGTTAATACCGATTTTGAACGAGCGGATCGTATTGTGGGGGATCAAAGTGGACGTTATCTTTCCGCTGTCTGTCGTCTTTATCGCGGTGATAAAAAGCTTTTTCTACAACTATTTTTAATGACAGAACGATATCGTGGAGGGGACCGGATGATCGATCCTTCCCGGTTGAATGCGGCATTAATCGGATATGATAATATGAATTACGAAGAGGCGAAAAAAGCTCTTCAGGAATTAAAAGGGGGATAAATCCCCCTTTTTTTATTGTCTACAATTTCTATATATTTTTGACGGGTGCGATTATTCTGTAACAGTGGCCAGATTAACGGCGCTGTTTTTTCCTTTTTTAGGATCCATTTGCAGATCAAAACTAATTTTTTGACCTTCACGCAGGGTGCGCATGCCTGATTTTTCAACGGCGCTGATGTGTACGAAAACGTCCTCACCACCTTCTGACGATTGAATAAATCCATATCCTTTTTGTTCGTTAAACCATTTAACGGTACCGGTTGTTGCCATAGTATTGTCTTCCTTTATGTTAGTGTCCAATCATCATACCCTCTTGGTGTGATGATTT
>CAZQLB010000015.1:0-16492 GCA_964593915.1 uncultured Pseudobdellovibrionaceae bacterium | reverse complement strand
TACCAAGGACGCGGGAAAGAAGCCGTTCTGTTGAATCAAAGGTCCCGACAAGGTTGTTTGTCGAACTCATCTGTTCGGCGAAATCAACAAAAAGACGTTCGATGACATTGGATCCCACTTTACCAAGTGCGGCCATGGTTTGCGAAATTTCCATGATTTCATCCTGTTCCATATGTTCCAGGATTTTTGCGGTCTGATCCTCGCCAAGCGCAAGTAAAAAGATAGCTACCTTTTCAACCCCTGTCAGCGTTCGGTAATCTTCGCGTACCCGTAAACCAGCCATCGTCTAAAACCTCTTCATATTCTTTATTCCTGGGCCATCCATCCGCGTAAAACTGATACAGTTTCGTTTGGATAGGCGGCGACAATATCTTCCACTTTTTTGACGGCAGATGCTTTTACTTTTCCTTCAATGCTTTTTACATTGATCATTGTATTTTCGTCACTGCCGCTTTGGTCAGCAATCATATGGGGAGTTTCAGCAGGCATTCCACCTGTCATATTGGGCAGGGCGCCCATGTTGGACGTGGACGGACCGGCCAGAGCAGGATTCATCATCATGCTGCCACCGCCCAAAAACCCTTGCCCTTGATTTCCGCCGGTATTTTCGGACATGTGCAGCGTACTTGAAATCAATTTGGAAAGCATAGGTTGAAGAATCAAAAGAACAACCAGCATAATCAGAATAGCAACAACCACAACCTGCGCGGCGTCTAAAAGGTCTGCCCGTTCAAATCCGAGGATTTTATTTGTATCTTCAAGTGGGGGGACGTCTGCTTCTGCAAAAGCCATGTTGATAACACTGACCTGATCACCTCGTTTTTCATCAAAGCCAATCGCACCTTTAACAAGAGTTTCAATTTGTTTTAGTTCGGCGTCTGCGCGGGGTTCATATGTCTTTGTTCCATCGTCGGCTGTTTTTGTGATCCCATTGATCAAAACGGCAACGGATAACCGCTTGACCTCACCCACCTCGCGCACCATGCTGCGAACGGTTTTTCCGATTTCATAGTTTGTTGTCTCTTCTGTTTTATTTGATTGATTATTGGGTGCGCTTTGAACCAGGGCATCGGATACATTTCCAGGAATATTTCCGGATGCTGAAACTTCCCCGCCCGGAGGGGTGCGCTCAGTTGCATTTTCTGTTGTTGTCTGCGTTGATCGGACGACCTGCTGTTCAGGGTCATAAAGTTCTTCGTTCGTGCTGATCCTGTCAAAGTTCAGATCCGCGGTAACTGTTGCACGAACATTCCCATAGCCAACGGTACGCGATACCATATCTTCAATGGCGGCTGTTAATCGTGATTCATACCCTTGACGCATTTCTTCTGTTTTTATTGGAGCATTGCCGGTCGCTGTATCGCCTTCGCCGCGTGCCAAAAGGTTCCCATTGCTATCGATGACCGATACATGATCGGATTTCAAATCCTGGACCGCTGATGAAACAAGGGATTGAATGGCGGCGATTTGTTCATTCTCAGGCGGCTATTGGCCTTCATTCTTATAAAGACGCTGGCGCTTGCTGGGCGATTTTCGCGGGCAAATAATTCGCGCTGTGGCAAAACCAAATGAACACGTGCGCTGGCAATGGGGTTTAATGACGCAATTGTGCGGGAGAGTTCGCCTTCTAACGCGCGAACCTGATTAATATTTTGAACAAAGTTTGTGGTTCCAAAACCAGATTGCTGATCAAAGATTTCGTACCCCATAGATCCACCATTGGGTAATCCTTCCTGGGCCAGCAGCATACGGGCGCGCCCCACTTCTGTATCGGACACCATAATTTTGCTTCCATCTGGTGAGACCTGATAAGGAATGCTTAGTTCTTCTAATTTACCGGCAACGGAGCCACTGTCAGCAGCAGAAAGATCGGCATATAAAAGTTTCATCGAAGGAGATGAAACTTTTAAAGAGACAAAGACGAAAAAGCCAATCAATGTAAATAGAACCAGGCCCAAAATCGCAATGCGCAGAGCCCCGAGTTGCTTTAACGTTTCAAAAAAATTATTCACGGTTCAGCCTCACCATGATGTGATGTTTTATATGCTCATTCGGACAGTCAGCCCACTCGTTTCGTGCCCGAATCAAGAAAGGAAGGTGCAAGAGAAAGTCTCTTGAAAAAAGAGTATAACTTTTTTTAACGATTTGTACCACTATGAACGAAAAAGTTATTTTTATATAAAAAATTATCATAAATAAAAGTAATACATAATATATATGACGATTATATCTTATTTTTCTTTGTATAGATTTATTTTTTATATATAAATATGTACTTGTATAAGTATATATGTGTTTTTTTAAACAGTTTTTGTTTTTTTATTTTGTGAAAAATATATATGTATTCTTTATTAGTATCATTTTAATTAAATATTTACTTATTTTTACACGGGTATTTACATTGAAAAAAATATTGACTCCTTCGTCAAAGACTCGTACAATGAGAAGTAGGGATGAGTAGAAATTCCTGAACGAAACACATAGGATGTGTAACTATGATTGAGGGCGTAAATGCATCGATAGCCAGTGCTTCGGTTGCCCGTGTAACAGCGGTCCAGGCCGATGCAGCTGCTTCATACGCTGAGAATCCAACGCAAGTGCAAAGGATCGCTCAGGCTCCCTATGTTTCTCCATATATTTCCATGGACTATACGTACGATAAGGCAATTTTGCAGATTCGGGACTCGGATTCTGGCGAGGTTGTGCGTCAAATTCCGACGGATAGTCAGCTTCGTGCTTATAACCGTTCTCAGCAAGCGGCTCACGCATTGCTAAAAGAAGACCCGATTGATCGTGAGATTGAGGCCGAATCCCGTGCAACATCGTCCACAAAAACAGACGATACGCAATCTTCTCCGCAAAAGGGCGGCGCGGCATCAGATGTAGCGCAGGCGGCGTCTGTTCTGATCTCCGCTTAATCCCGGATATTTTTCCTTTTTATGATACAAAAGTGCGGGCCTTTTAGGTTATCATGCTGTTTTACGGTATCGATCCTGCAATGACTTATGTTTTCTTTGCCTTTTCATATAGGTTGTACAAAATCTCCATCGCTTCGCGCGGGGTGATACTGTCTATACATAACGATTGTATGTCGCTTATCACGGGGTGGGGACGGGGTGATCCTGTTTCCTGCAGCATGGGTGCCGCAAGATTTGGGGTCGGGGCTGGCACCGAAAACAGGGGCAGCGAATCAAGTATTGTCCCGGCTGCCGAAGAATCCTGTGTTCCATGATGCTGTGCCGATCCATGTTGCTCAAGTGTCCCGAGGATCGCCTGGGCCCGATCGGTCACGGCAGACGGCAATCCCGCCAGGCGTGCGACATGAATCCCATACGATCGCTGGGCCGCGCCGGGTTTGATTTGGTGTAAAAAGATGATGTCGCCATTCCATTCCTTGACATCCATCGTGGCGATAAAAAGGTGCGATAGGTGATCATGAAGTTGGGTCAATTCATGGTAATGGGTTGCAAACTGGGCCCGGCATCCAATTGTATCATGAAGGTATTCAAGTGTCGCCCATGCAATGGAAAGCCCGTCGTATGTGGCTGTCCCGCGTCCAATTTCATCCAGAATAACAAACGATCGGTTTGTGGATTGATGCAGAATGGCGGCGGTTTCAACCATTTCAACCATAAATGTGGATCGTCCTTGGGCCAGATCATCGGATGCCCCCACACGTGAGAATAAACGATCTACAATACCCATCGTGGCGCTTGCAGCGGGGACAAAAGATCCCATTTGGGCCAGAACAATCAGCGATGCATTCTGGCGCAGGAATGTTGATTTTCCGGCCATATTGGGTCCGGTTAAAAGCCACAGGTGTTGTCCGGGGGACATATCTGTATCATTGGGAATAAAGGGCGTATTTTGTTTTTGAAGCGCGGCTTGCACCACCAGGTGTCGTCCCCCCTTGATATCAAAATCCATTCCTGTTGTGATGGCTGGGCGGACCAGTTGATAACGATGGGCGACCGCGGCAAGACCGCACATAACGTCCAGTGTGGCAAGCGACAATGCCAGATCTAAAAGGATCGTGCGCAGGGTTAAGACTTGGCCGCACAGATCATCAAAAATATGTGTCTCAATGGCACTGGCTTTTGCGCCGGCCTGCATCAAATCACGTTCCAATGACGTCAGTTCAGTGGTGGTAAAACGAACGGCATTTGCCATCGTCTGCCGATGAATAAAGGTGCCGGGCAGTGCGAAAAGATCATCGCCGCGTTTGGCTGTCACCTCGATATAATATCCAAGGATATTGTTATGGGTGATTTTGAGCGCATCGTTTTTGGTCATTGATGCATATTTTTGTTGCAACGCGACAATCATGCGTCGTCCTTCATCCCGCAGCGTACGCTGGGCGTCCAGCGCGCTGTCAAATCCATTTCGAATAAAATGCCCATCCTGGACCAGAGGGGGAAGATCATCCGATAGCGCGGCCGATAGTGTGTCATGTAAATGCTGAAGATCCGGGGATTGGCGCAGGGATAAAATCAAACGGTGAATGGGGGACGGGACATCCGTAACGGATTGAAGATGGGCGTTGAGTGTTTGAATACCGGAAAGTGCGGTGCGAATGGCGCCCAGATCACGGGGTCCCCCGCGGCGCAGGGAAAGCCGCGCAACCGCGCGTTCCATATCCGGCACTGTTTCAAGAATATCACGGAGCTGGCCGCGTAAGCTATCACGGTCATAGAAAAAAGAAACCTGATCCTGACGATCAGTAATCTCTTCCTTGTTGCAAAGGGGCGCGGTGATATAGGTATGCAGCAGGCGCCCGCCGCCCGCCGTGACCGTATGATCCATCAGATCCAAAAGGCTACCGCTGCGTGTTCCGCTCATGGTTTCCGTTAATTCCAGATTGCGGCGCGTTGCGGCATCAATCATCAAAATATCGGATGCGGTGACTTGCTGCGGCGGCTTTAAATGCATGATGGATGCTTTTTGCGTCCGTTCACTGTAATCCAAAAGACTGCCGGCAGCGGTGATTTCCGCCGCACTGAATGTACCAAAAGACCCAAGCGTTGCGGTATCGTAATGGGATGTCAGACGCGTTTGTGCATTGGATGGGTCAAATAAACTGTCTGGCTGCACGGTTACTGCCCGGTCATAAAGGGCAAGAACAGACTGCGCCTCGGGCTGTGTATAGACCTTGTCGGATACCAGGATTTCGCGCGGGGCAATGCGGGCCAAACTGGCCGCCAGATCTTGGGGGGATAGGGGTTCTGTCATAAACGTACCGGTTGACAGATCGATCCAGGCCAGGGCCATTTGTCCGCGAATGATGGTCAGACTGGCTAAATGACTGGGCGCCCGGGCATCAAGTAATGTATCCTCTGTCAATGTACCGGGGGTGACGATGCGAATAACTTCGCGGGTGACAAGGGCCTTTGCACCGCCACGGGCCTTTGCCTGTTCGGGTGTTTCGGTCTGATCACACAGCGCAACCTTAAACCCGGCTTTGATCAGCCGCGCCAAATAAGATTCATAGGCATGCGCGGGAACGCCGCACATCGGAATGTCTGTGCCGTCTGTTTTTCCGCGTTTGGTCAGGGTGATGTCCAGCACTTTTGATGCCGTTATCGCATCATCAAAAAATAATTCGAAAAAATCACCCATTCTATAGAATAAAAGGCAATCCGGGTGCGCTATCTTGGTGGCCATGTACTGGGCCATCATGGGGGTGTGGCCGGCGGCGATAAAATCGGCAGATGTCTTTGTTGCCTTCTCTTGATCTATGTCGGGAAGGGGGGGTGAGGAAGGAAGAAGAGCTGTATTGAAAGACATAAGAATGCGATCACCGGTTTAAATTTTGATCTGGTCTGCAATTTTTTGGCGTTCGGCTGTATCCGCAATGGGCAACGCGTCGGCCGAGAAATGGGCCATTCCCCCCTCGATCACCAGTTGCCGGGCCGATGCAATGTCGTGGGAATCCCACATAGGGACCACATGGTAATGGGCATGCGCAACTTCGAATCCCATCACCATGACACCAACACGGGGTGGGGCCAGGGTATCGCGAATTTTTCTGGAAATTCTATTTCCGATATGAACGACATGGGCGGATAAATCATCATCCATATCCATAAAATGGTCGACATGCTGTTTGGGAATGACCAAAGTGTGTCCCGGACGAATGGGGCGCAGGTCTAAAAACGCCAAAACACGATCATCTTCATAAACCTTTATACTCGGGATCTCCCCGCGGATGATCTTACAGAAAATGCAATTGTCCATAATGGCGCTCCTAAATGGGGGGTGATGGCCTTACCATAGGGGATTTTAAAGACGATGAAAAGAGGGTAGATATGAGGGTTGTGGGAGGAAAGATATAAAATAGATATTTATATTTTCTTTTATAAAACAGTAAGATATAGATATATTTTTATATTTTAGATAAATAATAATTGGGCTTATGCCTAATAAATAATTCTGATTTAACCCTTGCACTGAGGGCCCAAGGCCAGTATGCTAAAAAAATCAAGTGCGACATGCAGTGGTTTTAGCATTAACGAAAGTTGTTACGGGTTTCGCTAGCTGCTGCAGTTGAAGATTGGTTGTTTCGACTGTGGAGAATGGATGTCTGTTGGCGGGTTTATCATAGAAAAGATTCCTTTGCGGCGTACGCGAACCTGATGATCAGGGGCGCGCATCGTGCTTTTTGTATGGGATTCTGATAAAATCGGCCTTAAGCGTACCAAATCACCGAAAAAACCATGATAAGACAGATATGATGAACCTGCTTGGTTGGCCGAAAGCGCCGCCCGGGGACACCGAAGAGATGCTGTCGCACCACCTCCTTCATTTTTGTCCCGCCGGGGCCTTTATTGGCCGCTATGCCAAGCCATTTAAAAATGGAGAGATTTTGATGACAAAAAGAATGTTGATTGACGCCACCCATGCCGAAGAGACCCGCGTGGTCGTGATGGACGGCAATAGGCTGGTCGAATTTGATTATGAAAGTGCCCTGCGCGAACTGATGAAGGGAAATATTTTCCTGGCCAAAGTTACCCGGGTGGAACCCAGCCTTCAGGCTGCGTTCGTGAACTTTGGCGGCAATCGCCACGGATTTTTACCATTCTCGGAAATCCATCCGGATTATTACCGCATTCCGGTCGCGGATCGTGAAGCGATGATTGCCGAACAAAAAGCAATGGAAGAAGAGGCCGCACGCCGCGAGGCTGAAGAAGAAGCGCGAGAAGAGGCGGAGCTTCGCGCTTTCTCTGGATCAGAAGGGGATCCAGCTGATGAAACCTATGTTGGTATCGATCCAGAAGAGGCAGCGGCCGATAATTATTTTGATGTGACCGCCGATGATCAGGATGTTCAGATTGATCGCGTCCAGGCAGGCGCAGCGCAGGAATTGACGGCTGAAGAAGTGGGATATGTTCATGATGAAATTGATTTAAACCCGCGTGATGATTTTGCGCCGGACGATCATGTGGAATCGGATTCCGACTCTGATTCAGATGGTGATCAAGATGAATCTGCGGAAGATGAATCGTCCGATGGCTCTCAATCGGATGAAACAGGGGATGATCAGGAACAAGACCTTGAAGAAGGGGCCTCGGACAACACGGCTTCTGAAGGAAATGGGGATGCTGGTCGTCGTCGTCGTGGTCGCCGTTTTGGTCGTGGTCGCCGTTATATGGGCGCGCGCCGTGCGCCGCGTGATGAAATTGTGGATGATGGACCTGCTGCTTTGCATGCACGTTTCCGTCGTCGTTATAAAATTCAAGAAGTCATTAAACGTGGCCAGATCATGTTGATCCAGGTGTCGAAAGAAGAACGTGGAAATAAGGGCGCGGCGGTGACAACGTATTTGTCCTTACCTGGCCGTTATTGTGTTCTGATGCCGAATTCACCACGTGGCGGCGGCATTTCACGCAAAATCGGGAACGTATCGGATCGCCGCCGTTTAAAAAACATGCTGCGTTCATTGGAAATTCCATCGGGTATGTCCGTAATCTTGCGCACAGCGGGTGTTGAACGTGACGAAAATGATATCAAGCGCGACTATGAATATTTGCTGCGGCTGTGGGATAATATCCGGAATATGACCCTTCAATCATCGGCACCCGCCCTGATTTATGAAGAAGGTGATCTGATTAAACGTTCAATCCGCGACATCTATTCAAATGATGTCAGTGAATTGATTGTTGCGGGCGAGGCCGGGTATCAAGAGGCGCGGTCCTTTATGGACCTTTTAATGCCGGACGATCACGTGAAGATCCAGCATTATAAAGACGATAAAATGCCGTTGTTCCAGCGATATCAGGTGGAAGGACAAATAACTGAGATTGGCGAACCGGTGGTGCAGCTTAAATCCGGTGGATATTTGGTGATTAACCAGACAGAAGCGCTGGTTGCTGTTGATGTGAACTCGGGCCGCGCGACCAAGGAACGCCATATCGAGGAAACAGCCCTTAAAACAAACCTGGAGGCCGCGGACGAAGTTGCACGTCAATTGCGTTTGCGTGATCTTGGTGGTCTTGTTGTCATTGACTTTATTGACATGGAAGATCGCCGGAATAACGCGCGTGTTGAACGCCGGTTAAAAGAAGCCTTGGCATCGGATCGTGCACGTATTCAATTATCTCGTATTTCGGCATTTGGTTTGCTGGAACTTTCGCGCCAGCGCCTTAACCCATCTTTGAATGAGACGCAGTTCCAAAAATGTCCGCATTGTCACGGATTTGGATTTATCCGCACAGTTGACTCGACCGCTATTATCGCCATGCGATCGATCGAAGAAGAAGGGGTGCGTGGGCGTGCCGTTAAAATTATTTTGCGGATCACGAATGATGTTGCGCTTTATATTCTGAATGCAAAACGGGATATGCTGGCGGATATTGAACGCCGGTATGGGTTTAAAGTGTTGATCGAGGTCGATGAAACCTTAAAGCCATCTGAATATGTTGTGGAGCCAGTCAAAGCATCTGTTACACGTGAAGATGAATCGGATGATCAAGACGAAGAACTCGGTCAGGATCATGTGGATGGTGAACAAAACACTGTCCGTAAACCCAGATCTAAACGCCGTCCCATTATGATGGATAGCGGCGTGGATGAAAATAGCCACAGCCAGGTAGATGACGTGGAATCATCCAATGAAAAAGATGATGTATCAGTTGATACCGATGATAACATATCCGATGGATCCGATGAAAAATCAGACCGTTCAGGAAACCGCCGCCGCGGGAAATCGCGTGGTCGCCGGGATCGTCGCCGCCCTGATGATCGCCATTCTTCAAAAAATGATGACATGGTTGCCGAAGGGGATGTGGGCGATGTTGTTTCATCGGCTGAATCATATGACGCGCCAAAATCTTCTGATCGACATGTGAAATCTGAACAAAAGGCATCTGCGTCAGCCTCTTCGAATGCCAAATCTGAAGCAACATTTTTTGTATCCAAACGCCGTCAGGCATCGGAACAAGATACGGCGGTGCAGATGGATGATCAAAAACCATTTGATTCTGACGTCACTGAAACGCCGTTTGATCCCAATGCGCCAAAGAAAAAAGGCTGGTGGAGCCGGTTTAGCTGATTTGAATAGAGAGTGATAAACGACATGCGTGTTTTATGGATCTTATCTGTTTTTGCTTTTTTGATGCCTGTACCGGTTTTAGCGGCCACGAACGCCAGCGCAAAAAAACTGGATGCATTGGCCGTTCAAACGGATAAAATCCTGAAAAACGCGGATGAGGACCAGGTAGAAGAGTTTCAGAAAATTCGCGCTGTCTTTGGGACGCTGCGGGCTGTGCGTGATGTTCAGGGAACGCTGGAAAACGCCCAAAAAAGCTGTGTCAAAAATAACCCAGATATGACAGATAAAATTGAAAAATCAATTGGCGAATGGAAGAAATCTATATCCATCTCTCTTGAAAAAGGCGATGATTATTTATCCAAAATGATTGCGGATCAGAAATTTGCATTGCAAAAGGATCTGCGCGCATACATTGACCTTTATGATCGCACGATTACAAAAGAACGTCAGAAAGTGCCGGAAATTCCAATCACGGATCAAAAATCATGTGAAAATTTATTTGACGGGTTGGATGATAATGGAGAAAATCTTTCTGATCTTATTTTAAAGACATTGGATTTGGATACAAAACGGTCTCTCAACGAATAATGAACTTTCGTGTTTTACAGGTGATGGCAGGGGCACAAAAAGGCGGAGCAGAAACCGCCTTTATTGACACTGTGATTGCACTTCATGAAGCTGGTGTTATTCAGCATGTTGTGACGCGCCAAAATGACTCTCGTAATACACGTTTGATTGATGCAGGGATTGAAATCACGACACTGCCGTTTGGTGGTATCTTTGATTGGATAACAGCCGGGCGCATTAAAAAGATTATAGCCTCTTTTAAACCAGATATTGTTCAGACGTGGATGTCACGAGCCGCTCGATTTATTCCATCATCTAAGGTCGATAGTGCTGCACATCCATACGTGGTGATCAGTCGTCTTGGAGGATACTATAATCTGAAATACTATAAAAATACGGATTACTTTATACCGATCACGCCGGATATTGGATCCTATCTGATGAACAAGGGGATTGCAGCAGATCGTATTCAGCAAATCAATAATTTCGCAGAGGTAGAGGCGCCGCGCACGCATTTCAATCGTGCGGATTACGGGGTGCCATCGGATGCAACGTTGCTTGTCAGCCTTGGCCGTCTTCATACATCAAAGGCGTTTGATACTTTGATAAAGGCCGTCCAAATGGTGCCAAATACATACGCGATGATTGCAGGCGCCGGGCCGGACGAAGATGCGCTTAAAAACCTGGCATCACAGCTGGGGATCGCGGATCGTATAACCTTTATGGGATGGGTGAATGATCGCGCGGCGCTTTTGGCGGCGGGGGATATTTGTGTTTTTCCATCACGGTATGAACCTTTTGGCACCGTGTTTGTTCAGGCATGGGCGGCGGGAATTCCTTTGATTACGTCATTGTCAGATGGACCGCGCCAATATGTGCGGGAGGGACATGATGCATTAACATTTCAGATTGATGATGTTGATGGATTGGCCCGCCAAATCACGCGCCTTAAGGATGACAAGACGCTGCAAGAACGCCTTATCATCGCGGGAAAAAACCGTTATCTGGACGAGTTTACAAAAGAAAAAACAGTCGGCTCTTATATGGATTTTTATGCACGTGTTGTTCGTATGCGGACAGAAGAATCCCGAAAAACAGCATAAAGCGCAATCACCATGAATGCCAAGAGGACAAGCGCGCCCGCCTGATGTGTGGTGGCAATGTGAATATGCACGTTACTCAGTAATGTAGAAATGCCAAGTCCCGCCTGGATCAGCGCCATTGCAGCCAGGGCTGGAAACACAATCCCCGGAATACCCGCCAGCATCGCGTGTGCCGAAAGAGCCAGGATGAAAATAGTGGTGGTGACGGCCAGCCAGCGATGCATGAACTGTACGGCTGCATGGTTTTCAAAAATGTTAATCCAGGCAGGGGACATGTGCCACATTTCCTTTGGCATCAATCCATTCTCTCCCATATTTGGAAATTCGTTATAAATAAGTCCGGCATCCAGTCCGGCGACAAAGGCGCCCCAGATGATCGTTGTGCTCAAAAGTAAGAGTGATAAAATCGCATGCGCTTTTAATATAACGTGACCTTTTCGGTAGACGTCACCACCGCGCCCCCCGCGTGAAACACGCAGCGCTGTCCATATCGTGAGCGCATAAATCAGCAAAGCCATCCCCAGATGAAGGGCCAGGCGATAATGGGATACAGAAGGCCGATCCACAAGTCCGCTTTGGACCATAAACCATCCCACGAACCCTTGCGCACCGCCCAGGGCCAGAAGTCCCATCAAAGTCCACGATGTCCCCGGCGAGACAGATTTCGAAAACCATAAAAATAAAAAAGGAATAAAGAAAAGAACACCAATACTCCGCCCCCATAAACGGTGGATCCATTCCCAGAAATAAATAGATTTGAATTCTGTGAGAGCCAGATCCATATTCTTCTTTTTATATTCGGGGGTGGCCTTGTACAGATTAAATTCTTTTTCCCATGCGGATTTTGTTTGGGGATAAATAACCCCTGTAATGGGTTTCCATTCGGTGATGGATAACCCAGATTCTGTTAACCGGGTGACGGCGCCGATAAGGGCCATCCCGAAAATAGCCGCAACGCATAATATAAGCCAAAACGTCACCAGACGGGGACGCAGGCGTGAAACAGGATCCCAAGTGATACGATGATTAGGGGCGAGATCAGAATTGATGGATGTCATTTGACTTTTCATTAAAAAACATCATGATAGCTAATCATGAATATTACAACAGGACAAAATCACGCAAGTGATGTTATTATTATCGGGGCGGGTCCCGTGGGGCTTTTTGCTGTTTTTGAACTCGGCCTTCTGGATATGAAAGCCACTCTTATCGATATTCTGGAAAAACCAGGGGGGCAGTGTGCCGAACTATATCCAGAAAAACCGATTTATGACATTCCGGCACTGCCGCAAGTGACGGGGCAGGCGCTGACAGATCAGCTGATGGAACAGATTAAGCCCTTTAACCCCACGTTCTTCCTGGGGCAGATGGCGGTGTCGATGACCAGAGGGGAAGATGGTATATTTTCGATAATAACAGATCGCGGGCATGTTTTAACGGCGCCTGTGGTTGTTATTGCGGCGGGAGGGGGATCCTTTACGCCTAAAAAACCGCCGATTGAGGGGATTGAGGCTTATGAAGGGGGCGGTGTCTTTTACGCTGTGCGGGAACGCCAGCATTTTGCCGGAAAACGTTTGGTGATTGCGGGTGGTGGCGATTCGGCCCTGGATTGGACCTTGAACTTGTCCGACATTGCATCGCACATTACCCTGACACATCGCCGGGATGATTTTCGCGGAGCGCCGGACAGTGTGGCCAAGATGCGGGGTTTGGTCCAAAACGGTAAAATCGACTTAAAAATCGGGAATTTAAATGGCGTTGTTGGATCTGGATCTGGATCTGGATCTGATTTAACAGCTGTTACCCTTGAAACCCCGGAAGGGGCGCAGAATATCCCCTGCGATCATTTGCTCGTTTTTTATGGTCTGACGATGAAATTGGGGCCTGTGGCGGATTTTGGTTTGGCGCTTCATAACAACTTAATTGCTGTGAACACAGAAAATTTTGAAACCAGTGTGCCCGGGGTTTTCGCCATTGGGGACATTTGTACCTATCCCGGAAAGTTGAAACTGATTTTATCTGGCTTTCACGAAGGAGCCCTGATGGCCCAAAAGGCATTTCGGTA
This sequence comes from uncultured Pseudobdellovibrionaceae bacterium, assembly GCA_964593915.1. GTDB lineage: Bacteria > Pseudomonadota > Alphaproteobacteria > Micavibrionales > Micavibrionaceae > CAZLPZ01. The sequence continues at coordinate 3,210 of CAZQLB010000015.1, read as the reverse complement.
TGTTTATCCCGATAAAAAACTACGATTTCAATACACAACCGCGTCATCTGATTTGCATAGCAAGCTGGGCGTATAGGGATTAAAAATCTATACCCATACGGCAACCGACAAGCGCATCTTTATAAAATCATATGATCGTATGTATATGTGATTTATTTGTCTATTTATGCTGAGAACAAGCTTGCATCAGCTTGTTGAAGGGAACCGACTCTTATACTCTAGTGATGTTGTAATTCTCTTTTTTCCTGATTTTTTTCAAAGGTTTTTTTATCATGACATCACATGGATCATCATTGAATAAAGTTGTTTCACTTGCGCTTTTCTCTGTTTTAATGACAACGACCAGTCCTGTTTTTGCAAGTGACGATCTTGCGGCGCTCACCAAAAAAATGGAAGCGATGATGAACCGGATTGAAAAACTGGAACAGGACCAAGCGTCGTTGGTTTCTGCGAATCAAAATCTGGCAACTGAAAATCAGGGGCTCAAACAGGCACTGGAAAATATACAGACAGCGGCTGGCGATGCGCCGATGAAAAAGGCTTCTTCTTCTCCTTCTTCCGGTGCAACCACCGTTCCGGGGACAGAGACAACGATTAAATTGGGCGGATACATAAAGGCCGATGCGATTGGTGATATCGGGTCTGGTCACGGGTCAGACTTTGCCGGATTTGCAAGTATCCCGCTGGATGGATCTGCTGCGGCCGATAAAAGCGGTGATTTTCATATGCATGCGCGTCAAACACGACTGAATTTGACAACAACGACGCCAACGGATGATGGCGATTTAAAAACATTTGTTGAGGTGGATTTTTACGGTACGCGGGGCACCGATTTGGCGACAAACGGCCATAATCCCCAGTTGCGGCATGCGTATGGGGAATATCGTGGTATTTTAGCGGGGCAGGCATGGACAAACTTTGCGGATATGTCCGCTTTCCCTGAATCATTGGATTATGTTGGGGTTGTTGGTGTTCCTGTGGTGCGTCAGGTTCAATTAAGATATTCAGATGATCTGACAAAGACCCTGTCATACAGTTTATCAATGGAAAATCCGAATGCCGATTTTATCAATGCAGGGTCAGATACCGTTGTAGATGGTAGCAAATTGCCGGATATCGTTGGATCACTCGTTCAAAAAATGGATTGGGGCCATGTTGCTTTAAAGGGAATCGCGCGTGATATCACGGTTGAAAATGAAACAGATGGCCGTGCAGACAGTTCGGTTGGATATGGCGCTGCCTTAAGTGCTAAAGTAAACGTTGGGGCAAAAGATAATATTATGGGCCGCGTTGTTTATGGTGATGGTATTGGCCGATATATATATGATGTGGCAACCAGTGCCCAATCGGCTGGATATAATTCGGATCGTCTTGAAACGCAATCGGCGTTTGCATCTTATGCATCTTATCAACACTATTGGACAGATGATTTGCATTCTAACTTTATGGCTGGTTACGTGAATATAGACAATGCGACTGATTTAATTGGGTCCGCGCGGAACGAAGATATCTGGTCGACGCATGCAAACCTTTTGTGGCAACCTCATAAGAAAGTTCGCGTGGGTGTTGAATACATGCATGGCGAACGTAGTCTTGACAATGGGACTGAGGGTAGCCTGGATCGTGTCATGGGATCAGTTATTTATAGTTTAGATTAAGTATCGGTTTAGTAAACGACCAAAACCTTTTTTAACAGAAGATGGTACCTCCTGATATAGATGGGGGTATCATTTTTTGTTTTTATAATATATTCTTTTTTCCATTCTATGAGAAATGGTAAGAGGAATATAAGTGATCGAAATCAAAACATTTTTGGTGACAGGCGCGGCTGGATTTATTGGGTTTCATCTGGTGAAACAGCTGACATCTCTGTATCCGGATGCGGATATTTACGGGATTGATAATCTGAATGCCTATTATGATCCGGGGCTTAAAACAGCGCGGCTGCGTGTTTTGTCATCCACCTGTCCCAGATTTACGTTTCGTGAAATGGACCTTGCGAACCGAGATGACATGTCTCGTTTATTTTCTGCTATAAAACCAGATGTTGTTCTTCACATGGGGGCTCAGGCAGGGGTGCGTTATTCGATTGATCATCCCTATGCCTATATAGACAGTAATATTATTGGGTTTATGAATATACTGGAGGGGTGTCGTCATAATCCCGTACAACATCTTTTATATGCATCGTCCAGTTCGGTGTACGGGGCCAATAAAAAGGTGCCATTTTCGGTGGATGATTCCGTGGATCATCCGGTATCGCTTTATGCGGCGACAAAGAAATCAAACGAGCTGATGGCTCATACATATGCTCATTTATATGGGGTGCCAACAACAGGACTACGATTCTTTACAGTTTATGGTCCATGGGGGCGTCCCGATATGGCGTATTTTAAATTTACACAGGCCATTTATAACAAAAAGCCGATAGATATTTATAACTTTGGGGATATGAAACGAGACTTTACCTATATCGACGATATTGTTGATGGAATTATGGGTCTTGTACCGCTCTCGCCCCAAAAAGGGGATATGGGACAGAACGCAAATATGGGGACGTCTGCGCCTTATGCGGTTTATAATATTGGTCACAATCATCCGGAAGATTTAATGGAGATGATCCATATCCTTGAGGATTTAACGGGGCAAGAGGCCCAGAAAAACATGCTGCCTATGCAGCCGGGGGATGTATATGCAACTTATGCGGATATTGATCCGCTGATGGCGGTGACGGGATTTGCCCCGCGCACATCCCTGCGCCAGGGACTTATGCATTTCATATCGTGGTACAAGGATTACTATGGGCGATAAGCGGTATTTAAAAACTTTTTAAAATAGAAGAGGACTCATCCTGTCTTCTTCTGTTTTGATGGGGTTTTTGCGTCCAGAAGGGGTTTTAAATACCGTCCTGTATAGCTTTCTTTTACCTTGATAATGTCTTCTGGGGTGCCGGTTGCAACGACGCGGCCGCCTTTGTCCCCGCCCTCTGGTCCCATATCAATGACCCAATCGGCTGTTTTAATCACTTCCAGATTGTGTTCGATGACAACAACGGTATTCCCGGTTGAAACCAGTTTGTGCAGCACTTCCAAAAGTTTATGGACATCAGCAAAATGAAGGCCGGTCGTTGGTTCATCCAGGATATACAGTGTTTGCCCGGTGGATCGTCGCGCCAGTTCCTTGGCCAATTTGACGCGCTGTGCTTCACCG
>CAZQLB010000014.1:16837-18014 GCA_964593915.1 uncultured Pseudobdellovibrionaceae bacterium | reverse complement strand
AGGAAGAAATGTCACAAAAAATAACAAATCCTTTGGGTTGCTGGCGGTTAGGATAAATCCAGCCAGGAACATATGGGGGGATGCAAGTGGAATGGTTTGAACGGGCATATTATCGTTCACTGATTCCAGCATTTGTTTTTGGGGCCAAGCCCGGATACCCAAATAAATCAGGTAAAATCCACCCATAATACGAATAAGTAACAACAGAGTAGGAATGTGATCGGCGATTGTCCCAAGCCCAATCATGGCAAGGGACGCAAACAGAATATCGCCCATTAAAATACCCGTAATGAACAGAATGACGGCCTGTCTGGAATGTGAAAGCGCAACCGACAACGTTGCAAAAACAGCAGGGCCAGGCGAGATGCCCAGAATAAAGGTAGCAAGGGCAAGACCAGGAATATTCAATATATCTGTCATATTCTGTGCTTCAAACTAATCCCCTGTCCCCGGGTTTTTAGAGAAATAGTCTGGATATTTATACTTCACGGATTTGTATTTTTCGGCCTCGGGCATGGGGGGCTTTTTCCGGGTGATGACGGGCCAGCGTGATGCGTAATCCCGGTTCATTTCTAAAAAATTGGCGGCGCGTTTATCGCTGTCGGGGATAATGGCTTCGATGGGGCATTCGGGTTCACAAACGCCGCAGTCAATGCATTCGTCCGGGTTGATGACCAGGGTATTTTCGCCTTCGTAAAAACAATCAACGGGGCACACTTCGACACAGTCGGTATATTTGCACATGATGCATACATCCGTTACAACAAATGTCATTTATAGTCCTCCGTTATATGTACCTCTTATTTCTGAGGCGTTTTTATCAGTATTAGGCCTGTTTATCAAGAAAAAGGTGCGGCGTGCCTTGATGAAGGTCAAGTGTTATCATGGCCCCGATAGGAAGGGTTGTGTTATGAAACACGTGTCCGAATGGGGCATGGGTGATCACGGGCTTGTTTAAATGGGCCGTATGTGCAGCGATGATCTCATCCACTGTAAATCCAAATGGGCGACCGGTATCCAGCATATCTGTAAACCCACCGAAAATAAGGGCGGCTGCGCGATCAAAGATACCGGCAAGTTTAAGGGAGCAGAGCGTACGATCCAGGTGGTTGAGTTCAAGGCCAATGTCTTCAAACAATAAAATGGTGCCATCGATATCCGGTAAATAGGGGGTGCC
>CAZQLB010000014.1:0-16798 GCA_964593915.1 uncultured Pseudobdellovibrionaceae bacterium | reverse complement strand
TTCTAAATGTCCGCCATATAAACGTCCCTTTACCGCTCTATCAAATGATCCTTTTGCGCCGGCCAGCGGAATGGATGCTGCGCTGCCTGTTAATACCCCCACCATGTCATCATAATTTTCGGGGGCATCGTATCCGTCCCATCCAAATGTTGTGACCATGGGGCCGTGATAGGTTGTTTGCCCTGTTTTGGATGCGATTGTATTGATTAAAATTGTGGCATCCGAAAACCCGATCAGCGGTTTTGGATTTGCGGCAATCACGCCAAAATCCATTTTATCCAAGAGATGAATAGAGCCATTTCCCCCGCATGTGGGCATAATAATATCGACATCTGGGTTTTGAAACAGGTCATAAAGGGCTGCCAGTCTCTCATCCGCTGTGCCGGCCAGCTGCGTTTCCCCCAATCGGCCATATGCCTGCGGATGAATGACCAGGCGATGGCCGGAATCTTGTAGTTTTTTGATTCCTTTTTCCAATCTGTTCAATTGCGCGTAACTTGATGGGGCGCAGATGCCGATTGTTGGTTTTTGTGTCATGTCAAAACTCTTTTAAACAGGTGATTCACAGGGCGTCCGGCATAATGGGATAGGTAAATCCGTGAATGGTTTCCCATTCTTTGATGGCCGCAAAATTCAGGTTCTGGCGATAGAAATCCATACCGGTCATTCCCTTTCCGGGAATAATCTCGTTCGCTTTTATGGACCGTACGGGGATAAAGGGAACGCCGGCCATCACGGCCTTTGATGTACGGGTATGGCCATCCACAATAAAATACAGCCGGCCAATATCAACGACCATAATCGGGGCATTATCAAATTCATCAGGCGGGAGTTCCAGCCCATGTTCCGTTACATTGGGCATCAAGGTCGGGTAAATAGATCTTGGGCATACCCATTGTTTTTCGGTAGGTTCGTCGCTGAAGTGTTTTGTTGTAAGACGCATAACAAGGCGTGTGACCTCGTCCGGGTTTACATTGGCGGTATCAATAATCAGATCAAAGTTATGGTCATCGTGGATGTCGACGTCATATAACTTTTTATACCGTTCATGATCGGCTGCTTCACGCATGTGAATGGTTTTTAAAATATCATTGGGGTTGTCTACGTGTTCGGCCTTGCGCATCTTGTCGCGAAAGATCCGTTCGGCCGCAAGGCGCGCGCAGACCGTCAATTTGATTTTAAAAGATGTGGGCAGGAAATGCCACGCCACGCGCCCCTCACCGATCGAATCGGTGTCTGCATGTGCCAGCTGGCGGAAGACATCATCCACCTGGTGATGAATATCGGGGCCCATCGTGGCCAGATTGGTAATTTCATGGATGGTCATCCCGCGCTCTAGCGCCAATTCGCGTAAAACGCCGCCAGCGTAATAGTGACGTATATCCCATTCCTTTGACAGGGCGGTCGCAACGGTGCTTTTACCGCTGCCTTGATCGCCTGTGATGGATATCATTTTCGGGCTGGGGCGTGTTCCGGGGATGGGCATTTAAAACGTCCTTTCTTGTGTGGTTTTATACCACGTTTTAAGGTTGTTTTATAGACTGTAAAGCACGAAGAGCCCTGTTTCGGGCCATTTGATGGTCCATCATGGGGGGTGGATAGGTGGTGCCCAGGGTGATGCCGGCCTGGTGCAGGATAAGGGGCGGGGCCTGCCATGGTTTATGAATATATGTATCTGGCAATCCGGCAAGTTCAGGGACGTATGTTCGGACATAACGTCCCTCTGGGTCAAATTTTTCACCCTGCAGGACGGGGTTGAAAATGCGGAAATAGGGGGCGGCATCGGCGCCGCATCCGGCGACCCACTGCCAGCTGGCGGCATTGTTTGCAAGATCTGCATCGAACAAGGTATCCCAGAACCAGGATTCCCCAAGCCGCCAATCCATCAGCATGTTTTTGACCAGAAATGACGCAACGATCATGCGAACACGGTTGTGCATGTATCCGGTTTGCCATAGTTCGCGCATACCTGCATCTACAATCGGATAGCCCGTGCGCCCCTGCTGCCAGGCCAGCAGCGCGGCTGGATCCTCTTGCCACGGAAATCGTTCAAATGCGGGTTGCAGGGGTTTGTCAGGCAGAGTGGGGGTGTGATAAAGAGTGTGATATGAAAATTCGCGCCACCCCAACTCGGATAGAAAATGGTCCGCATCCTTTTCTGAAAAATGACCAGAGAGCAGATGCGCATGAACGTCATGCCAGATTTGGCGGGGGGATATCTCGCCAAAATGAAGATGCGGGGACAGGCGCGATGTGTGATGGGGTTCTGCGGGAAAATCGCGGCCAACCTTGTATCCGGACAGGCCATTTGCCAGAAAATCCTTTAACCGTTCCTGCGCACCATCTTCGCCCGGGGTCCAATTTTTAATAACATCAATATCCCAGCGAACAGAATGGGGTAGGAGATATTCTTTGGAAAAAAGGTCAAGATTTTGACGCTGTGTCTCTGGCGATTCCAGGGGGTGGAAAGGAATGTTTTTCGGACGGTCCAGGGGTTTTTCTGGTGGCGGTTTGCAAAGACATCCCTTGCGCCAAAAGGGGGTAAAAACCCGGTAGGGGGTTTTATCGTCTTTATGAATATCCCATGGTTCGAACAAAAGGCTTGCGTTAAAACTTTGAACCGTTATTCCCATATCTGTCAGGGATGATTTTATGGTGCGGTCCCGCGTGACGCTGTTTGGATCGTAACATCTGTTCCAATACACCCCTGTTGCGCCTGTTTTTTCAATGATTTTCGTTAAAATATCAAGAGGATCGCCGGTTTCAAAAATCAAATGATTTCCAAATGATAGTGATAATTTTTGAAGTGAATGATAAAGCCAGACGCGGCTGGCACTGCCGCGGGGCCATTCTTTGGTGCCATGTGCTGTATCCAGGATATAAAGCGGGATGATGGGCGCGCCTGTTTGTGTTGCTGCATAAAGAGCGGGGTTGTCAAAAAGACGTAAATCTTGCCGGAACCAGACGATAATGGGGGATGCGGTTATCATTCCGCCAGCATAATCGTTATTGGTCAAAGCGCAAAGGGGAAGAATACGTGTTCCGGTTCCGGGTTACTTCTTGCCCATTTTGCGCATTCAAAACGCGTTCAAATTGATCCATGAGACCCTCTAAAACATTTTGATGGGCGCTATGGTCTTTCGGATTTTGGCGAATATTTAGTTTTGTTAATCCGCCCCACCGGATAAGGATGTTTTTGTCATTATTATTCGTTTTGTCTATTAAAGTTAATGCCTCGTTCATGGCATCTAATATCATACCTTGGGTCTCTGTATCGTGTGGATTTGCCGTGAACTGCATTTTGGCCGCGCGGGCATAAAAATATGCGGATGTTAGGGGGGCTTTTGGCGTACCGCACCCTTCTTTGTGCATATATCCCAATGCCATCAGGATATGGATATGGGATTGTGTCTGTTTGATCGGATGATCTGGAATAGGAAATTTTTCAAGTATATCAAAGATATTGATTATTATTTTATCATCTAAATCGATCATATGATGATCGATAAGAGGCAAGAGATAAGAGGAAAAAAGGGCAACCGCGGCCGCGGCATTTCCCTTTTCTGCCATGTCAAAAAGATTATTCACAACCGTGTTGACGGCATATGATTCATCCCCTTCTTTTTCAACCAGGTCTGTTAGGCTGTTGTGTGTTCCCCTTACATCTTGGCCGGTTCGGGTTTTGATGGCGGCATAATCGCGGATATCCCGAAGATAGGCCCCCGCCAGCAAAAATTGACCGGATAAAAGCCGCTCGACAGGTTCAAAGGGTTTGGCGGATTTGTTTGCATTCCCACTAATACCGGCAAAAAGAGCCGGATCATCCATTTTTGCACGTTTTATATATTGTTCATCTGCAGCAGCTTCTTGAATTGTTTTTAGTTTTCTGCGCATGACGTTCCTCTTTTTAATGGCGGCGGGTCGTATGGAATGTTCAGCATACGGCATTTGAATCCTGTTTCTTTCCTTAAGCGGAAAAAAGCGAAGAGTCAAGTATTATGTCTTGTTACGAGGAATAAATGGACGAATCGAATCAGTTATGCGTATACCCCATTTTGTCCGGGCCGTTCATGACGGGGGTGCTTAAATACCGGTCCTTGACAAAGTTTCGGTAATGGCCGGTGGCCAGTTCATGCATGACCTTGCGCATATCAACGGATTTCGCAATGGACACAAAGTCGGGTTGCCAGGTTTGGAACGCGCCCGCGCGGGCAGAGCAATCCAGGATATAGGCCGTGTCATAATAAACCCCGGCCCACATTTGACCCAGGCGGGGGATGCGTGGTTCTTTTGGGACGGCACGGCTGAACCGGGCCACGATGCTGCTGGCAAAGGCCTTGCCCAGTGCCGCGTCATCCTTGTACAGGCGAACTTGTGTGTTGTCGTATTCTGCCAAATAGTCATCCCAGAACGTCTGATTATACGCAAATCGCTGCACGTCGGCGGCGTGCCATACAGGGTAAACCATCCATCGTTTGTCGGACCGGGTGCGCAGGCGGCAGATGGCCTGATCCGTATCATTCGGGGTCATTTGTGGGGCCATAATGGTCAGCATGTCATCCGGTTTTTGGTTGGCAATGCGTTTCCATGTGTCGGGATAGGTTAGCTCAACCCCGGTTTTTGGATCTTGCCATACAAAATAATCGGCCCGGGCAGGGGATGAAAATGCCATATACGATACGCCAATCACAAGGCTAATGACAAATGATAACAATGGCTTAAGGCTTGTTTTGCACATGAAAAGATCCTTTTTGGATGTTCTGCCCCGTGGCGGCTATACAAGGGGTCACTATCTGGGGGTCAGTATAATACAACCAATGTGAAACGAAAAGTCCCCATGCGGCGGCGGCGTTGCCTTTGTTATCCCCATAATCCCTTGATCCGGTCCATAAAGCTTTCGGTTTCTGGATTATTTGATTTATCCTTACCCAATGAATCCTGAAACTGGCGCAGTAAATCCTGTTGCTTTTTGGTCAGGTTCACGGGGGTTTCGATATAGGTTTCGATATACAGGTCGCCGCGGGATTCACTGCGGATAATGGGCATACCTTGGCCACGGATTCGGAATTGCTGACCTGTTTGGGTGCCGGCAGGTATTTTTAGGCCCGCTGATTTTCCGGACAGGGTTGGCACATCGATGGATCCGCCCAGTGCAGCTGTTGTAAACGAAATGGGGACCCGGCAGAACAGGTGTTGTTCATCTCGTTTAAAAAGTGAATGAGGTTTGATCGAAATGAGGACATAAAGATCGCCACGTTTCCCGCCCTTTGGTCCCGGTCCACCTTCGCCCGGGATGCGGATGCGCTGGCCATGATCGATCCCGGCGGGGATGCTGACCTTTAATGTTTTTTCGCTGCGCAGATGGCCCGATCCCCCGCATTTTTTGCAGGGGTTTTTGATGATGACGCCGTCCCCGTTACAGGCCGAGCAGGTGCGTTCGATCGTAAAAAATCCCTGTGATACACGCACGCGGCCAGACCCGCCGCAGGTGCCGCATTTTTCGGGTTTGGATCCTTTTTCTGCGCCTGTCCCGTCACACGCATCGCATGGATCGACGGTGGGGATGCGGATGCTGGCTTCTTTTCCTTTATAGGCGTCATCCAGGCCGATATCCAACGTATATTGAACATCTGTTCCGGTGTTACGCGATGCACCGCCGCCGCCCATCATGTCGCCAAACATACTTTCAAAAATATCGGAAAACGCGCCGCCAAACCCTTGGGAAAAACCGCTGGCAGAGCCGCCAGCGCCCATGCCTTGCTGGTATGCGCTATGGCCAAATCGGTCATAGGCGGCCCGTTTTTCAGGGTCCTTTAAGGTGTCATAGGCTTCGTTTATTTCTTTGAACTTGGCCTCGGCCTCTTTATTGTCTTTGTTGCGATCTGGGTGATACTGCATGGCGAGTTTACGATAAGCTTTTTTAAGCTCATCTTCGCTGGCTCCTTTTTGAACGCCCAGAATGTCGTAAAAATCACGATCAGCCATTTTGTTTTTTATCCTGTATTTTATCAGAAGTAAGCGAGATATCCCGCGTTTCCACCATCATCCGCATCAGTCGTTCGATGGTGCGCCGTGCGGATCCAAACATATCACTAACATTTTTTTCCCCGTTGTCATTATAGGGGGATGCAGACGACCATTGCCGATTGGTGAGTGTGTGATCATAATCAGAACGGCGTGCCGGGTCGCTTAAAAGGTCATAAGCTTCTTGAATTAAATGAAACCGTTTGGTCGCAAAATCCCGGTCATGTGGATTGGCATCAGGATGGTGACGTTTTACCATTTTTCGATAGGCCGCCCGTAATTCTCCATCCGTTGCATCTGGTGTGACCTGAAGCAAGTCATAGTAAGTCATGGTGGTCATATCGGTGCGCACAATTCCCATGGATGTAGATGCTCCCCTAAAACTAAATGAACCCCCGCAAAGGTGCGGGGATCCGATTCCTTTTATAGTTTAAAGAACGATTTACTTGTTGTCATCGTCTTCTAATGTAAAGTCCGCATCAATGGTATCGCCAGCAGATGTGTCATTACCCGAATTTGCCGTGGATGGACCGCTTGCGGATGCAGCGTCACCGGATGCGGCGGCCTTTTCCTGGGCCTTGCGATAGGCGATTTCACCAATTTTCATTGCGGCTTGTTCCAGGGTGTGGGATTTTGCCTCAATCTCGGTTGTATCTTCTGTATTGAGCGCGTTTTTCAGTTCAAGGATGGCGTTTGTCACGCGATCCTTGTCGTCTTGTCCAGCATCGCTTCCAACTTCTTCCAGGGCCTTTTCAGCCATGTTGATCAAGGTTTCCGCCCGGTTTTTCGCCTCGACCAAAGCGCGGCGTTTTTTATCACCTTCAGCATTGGTTTCAGCTTCGCGGACCATTTTTTCAATGTCGGCATCGGACAGACCACCAGATGCTTGGATCCGGATTTGTTGTTCTTTACCGGTGGCTTTGTCTTTTGCTGTAACATGGACAATACCGTTGGCATCGATATCGAATGTTACTTCAACCTGTGGGACACCGCGCGGTGCCGGCGGCAGGCCCACCAGGTCAAATTGACCCAGCAGTTTGTTATCAGCGGCCATTTCGCGTTCCCCTTGGAATACACGGATGGTTACGGCTGTTTGGTTATCTTCAGCGGTTGAGAAAACCTGTGACCGTTTTGTCGGGATTGTGGTGTTGCGTTCGATTAAACGGGTAAATACACCGCCCAATGTTTCGATCCCGAGTGACAGCGGGGTTACGTCCAGCAACAAGACTTCTTTCACTTCGCCCTGCAAGACACCGCCTTGAATGGCGGCGCCATCGGCGACGACTTCGTCTGGGTTGACGCCCTTGTGCGGTTCTTTGCCAAAAAATTCACGGACGGTTTCAATAATTTTTGGCATACGGGTCATCCCGCCGACCAAAACCACTTCGTCGATGTCAGATGCCTTTACCCCTGCGTCTTTTAATGCAGCGCGCAGCGGATCTACGGTACGTTTTACCAGGTCATCCACCAGTTGTTCCAGTTTTGCGCGGGTCAATTTGAGGTTCAGGTGTTTTGGACCCGACGCATCCGCCGTGATAAACGGCAGGTTGACATCAGTTTGCATCGATGACGAGAGTTCGATTTTTGCCTTTTCCGCCGCTTCTTTTAAACGCTGAAGGGCCAGTTTATCGTTGCGCAGGTCAATGCTTTGTTCTTTTTTGAATTCGTCGGCTAAATAGTCAATGATACGGGAATCAAAATCTTCCCCGCCCAAAAAGGTATCGCCATTTGTCGATTTCACTTCGAAAACGCCATCGCCGATTTCAAGAATCGAGATATCAAACGTACCGCCCCCAAGGTCATAAACAGCGATCGTCCCTGAGTTTTTCTTATCAAGGCCATAGGCCAGTGCAGCGGCGGTGGGTTCGTTAATAATCCGCAAAACATCAAGGCCTGCGATTTTACCGGCGTCCTTTGTTGCTTGACGCTGGGCATCGTTAAAGTAAGCCGGAACGGTGATGACCGCCTTGTCCACTTTTTGACCCAGGAAATTTTCCGCGGTTTCTTTCATTTTTTGCAAAATCATGGCCGATATTTGGGCCGGGGCAAATTTTTCGCCATTGATTTCAACCCATGCGTCCCCGTTGTCGCCTTCGACAATTTTAAAGGGGGATTTGCCGCGCATTTTAACGACTTCAGGGTCATTATAGCGGCGGCCAATCAAGCGTTTGACAGCGTAAAGGGTGTTATCCGGATTTGTAACCGCCTGGCGTTTGGCGGGTTGGCCAACCAGGCGTTCCCCGTCTTTTGAAAAGGCAACCATGGAGGGGGTTGTGCGTGCGCCCTCTGCATTTTCGATAATGCGTGCGCTTTTTCCTTCCATGACAGCGACACAGGAGTTGGTGGTTCCAAGGTCAATACCAATAATTTTAGACATGATGTCATTCCTTTCATAAGTGGCAAACAAGCAGGTGGCCCATTGACATAGCACCATCCGCGTCCCCGAGAAAAGACTCTCGTTCCAATGTATATAGCGATTTTAGAAACAGATTTCCAGAGTGTGTTTAAAAAGATCTGGATCTATCCTCTGTTAAGAAATCGTGGCGGATAAAACGGACGTGATCTGATTTTTAACGTCTTGTGGATCCAGGGCAGGTTTACCCTTTATCGTTGTGATCGTTGTTTGGTTTGTAAATGGGGACATAACTTCGGCAAATTGCTGGTTCAAAGACGGTGGGGACAGGGGATGTGTATCCGTTGTCAACAGGACCAAGTGACCGATTTTTTTGGTTTTTCTCTTATTAAAAGCGGCTGCTAACCTTTTTTGATCCTGTTTCCCTTGTGTGTCATCGAAAATACGCAAGGCTCCCTTGTCCATAATGTGACGTTGTTGCAGGGGAAAAGTGCCGCCTTTCCCGTCCGCTCCAACCGGTAACGGGAATATGTCTTTTTCCCCGTTCTGAACGGCCAGATACAGGGCGATGCCGTTTTGTATGTGCGCTGCTATGTCTTTGATACGGGATAGGGGATCAAAAACCCCCTCAATTACAATCCATGTTTCAGGAAGGCGGACAAGTGTGTTCAGCATGGCTTGCAGCGTCACACCTGCGCCCACGCTGGAACTAACGATAACGCCAGGCTGTTCGTGCCCTAATTGCAATCCAATCAATGCACTGGAGCATTTCATGCCCATTTCAGAAAGTGTTGGGGGCGTACCCCCCGGTGCCTGAAGGCGAATACGTGCAAAGGTCATGTTGTTTTGTATTGCGACGTCCCATGCGCCATGGGCGCAGGTCCCATGGGGTGGTTCCTGATCTATTTTACAAGGACTTGTGTCTGCATGAACCTGATTTGGTGCTTCGAGGCCAGGAATATAGAATAGAAATTGTTTTGACATGTTTTGACCTTGTGCGATGGTTTATATGTCTTTTAATTATATCAAATAAAAAGGAGATGCAAGGGGGGAAGATAGGAGAATTTCTTATCCTGCGCCAATCGGCGGGCCAAAACTTTGGATCAAGGATCCGGCAATCAAATGCCATCCATCAACCATGACAAAAAAGATGATTTTGAAGGGCAGCGAGATGGTGACAGGGGGCAGCATCATCATCCCCATACTCATTAAAATACTGGCGGTGACCATATCGATGATCAGGAAGGGGAGAAAGACCATAAATCCAATTTCAAAGGCGCGGCGCAGTTCCGAAATCATAAAGGCCGGGATCACGATTTGCAGCGGTGTTTCCATGGCTGTTTTGGGGGCTTCGGTCCGGCTGGCTTCCAGGAATAGTTGCAGATCAGAGGGGCGCGCGTGCTGCAGCATAAATGTTTTAAACGGGTCTGTTGTTTTTGTAAAAGCGGCCTGTTCATCAATGTCTTCGTTCATATAGGGCGCGATCCCTTCTGTATACGCCTTTTGCAGGACGGGGGTCATGATGAAAAAGGTCAGGAATAAGGCAAGCGAGATCATGACGCTGTTCGGCGGCGTTTGCTGGAGCCCCAGTGCGGTGCGCAAGAAAGACAGGACAACGACAATCCGGATAAAGGATGTCATCATGATCAGGATAGACGGTGCCAGGGATAAAACAGTGATCAACGCGACCAGCTGGATAACACGGCCGGATGTGCCGCCACCAGCATCGCCGCCCATATTCAGCGTGAACGTTTGTGCCAGCAGATCAGTCGGCAGCAGCGTCCCTACCAGAGTCAGCAAAAGCCCGAAGAGGAGACAAACGCCCCGGCTGCGGCATGTCAGACGGGGGAAGATTGTGGTCATCAGGGGGCAAAGGCGACTCATCATGTTTAACGACAGTTTGGCCGTTTGGTCCCAAAACCACAAGATACTCTTGTGCATCAATCCGCAATAAAATCGCGCGTTGCTGTGGGGACAAGGGCATTGTTTCGATGAGGTCCATGCGTTTTGTGGATTTAAACGGATTTTTCCCGGAAAAAGGAAGGAAGGTGCGGGCAAGCCACTGCGCCGCCCCCATCAGCAATAAAACGCTGCCCAGGGCCAGAAAAACGGCTGTGTATGATCCTGTATCCATGGGCGCAGTATAGCGGGTTTTTCAGGGATTTAAATGGTGTGGCTGATCTTTTTTGTTGACATAAGTTTATTGTGTGATATCACCGTGCCTCGTTAAAAAATAAAAAAGGGTGTATAATATGTCATTTAATTCTTCTGCCAACTCTCTAAAACAGGTCCATATGCAAGATGTTGCTAATGGCGGTAAGAGATTTAAAGAGATTTTGGAATGGGTAAAGACATGCGGTCAGATGGTGCCCTTAGTTAGGCGCGATAAAGGAGAATATCGCATTGTGGGATATTTGGGTGATTTTTCCTTTTTGTCTAAAGAACAGGTGGAATCCCTCATTTCAGAAAAAAAAGTGAAGCGTTGTCAGCATATCTCTGAATGCTTGTCCTCACGGGAGGAAACAGGAAGCACAGATCCTTTCTTGGTGATTCGCCATATAGATGGTGTCAATTGCTTTCGTGTTGCCAAAAAAGATGGATCCGGTGAGCGGCATTTGCAAAAAGATTTCAGAGCGGTGTCTTCCTATCCGGTTTTTATTGTTCCGCAGGGATCTGATTTTGTGCCTGATCGTCTATCATTTGGTCCAAAATACCAATCATTGCCCCAATGTCAGGCAGATAGTGCTGCGCCTCCGCGCCCGGCAGGTTCTTGATCGCGGCGCATAGCTGATCGATGTCGGCCCCGATGTCTTTCCATGCGGCGGCGGGCACGGTGGATACATCATCTGCCTGATGCTGTATAGCCAATGTATCCAGGCGGGATTGCAGATCCAAAATAGCGCGTGTGATGTTTTCCGGCGTATCAAGAGGCAGAGAATAAGGCATGGGGGTTATGATCCTTTTATCTTGACCGCATCAAACGGATCGGGCGCGCGGTTGGCTTTGTAAACATAGCTTAGAATTTCGGCGACCGCCATAAAGGCTTCGGACGGGATGGGGCTATCCAGTTCAACGGCGGCCAGCATTTGGGCCAGTGGCCCGTCTTCGCGTACTTTGATCCCATGGTCAAACGCCAGCTGCAAAATTTGCTCGGCAATTTTGCCCCGGCCGGCAGCTGTGACGCGGGGCAGGTCATCTGGCGCGCGGGTGTCCGATAACGCCACAGCAACCTGATTTTTCGGGATTTTATGGGCGTTCGGCTGGGGCTTTGGGCCGTTGTCATAAAAATCGACCATTGGCATCCTTCCTGCATTGATAGGGATAGAGTAGGGGCTTTGCCCTCAAAAGCCAAGTTTTTTATCGGTCCCCAAGGGGGGCGGCAAAGGGAAAATGCTATGGAAAAAGTAAGTGTACTGAACGCGCTGGGTGCGAATATTCGTTATCTGTCCCATGCGCAAAGTGTGATCGCCCAGAATATTGCAAACGCCGATACACCCGGATATCGGGCCCAGACCCTGACGCCTGTTGATTTCTCGGCGATGGTGGGCGCGGCTGGATCGGCGCATGTCCGGGCCGTGAATGTGAAAACAACCCAGGATCGGCATATCACACCGTCCGGCACCAAGGGGGCAAGTCCGGCCAAAGAAGGGGAACAGAAAATCACGTACGAAGTGGCCCCTGCGGGTAACGCGGTGATCCTTGAAGAACAAATGGTCAAGGCGTCTGATGTGCGCATGCAATATGACCTGATGCTGAATTTATATACAAAAAATATGGCGATGATGCGGACCGCTTTGGGGGCGCAGCGTTAATTTTTGGTTATGTCTGATATGTATACGAAGAAGGATGGTTTGTGATGAGTGACTTTTTTGCCGGGATGACAACATCTGCATCAGGGATGCGTGTTCAAAGTGAGCGTCAACGTATTATCGCCGAAAATATTGCGAATGCGGATAACATTCCGCTGACGCCGGGGGGGACCCCCTATACCCGCAAGATGGTCTTGTTCAAAAATGAAATGGACAAGGCGTCAGGGGCCGAGGTTGTCAAAATTGAACAGATCCGCAAGGATACAAAAACGCCGTATACCCAGAAATATATGCCGGGTCATCCGGGGGCGGATGCGTCCGGGTATGTGATGACCCCGAATGTGAATTCTTTGGTTGAAATGACCGATAGCCGGGAAGCCAGCCGCAGTTACGAGGCAAACATGATGATGTTTACCCAAAGCCGCGATATGGGACAGCGATTGATTGATGTTTTAAGATAAGGTAGAATGAATCATGGCTATCGATCCCACCATATCTCCGCTCCAGGCAGCAAACGCATATACCTCTGTTCAAAAGGCGGCGGAGGGGGCGGATCCGTCTGCTGCCGCTGCGGGCGGGGCATCGTTTTCCGATTTGATCAAAGAGGGGATTAAATCCGCCGTTGATACGATCAAGGGGGCGGATCGTGCCAGTGTATCGGCCATGACGGGCAAGGCCGATCTGAACGATGTTGTTCAATCGGTGACCAAGGCTGAACTCACCTTGCAAACCATTGTGGCGGTGCGGGATCGGTTGATCACGGCGTATCAGGAAATTTTGCGTATGCCGATATAAAAAATTTGTCCGGAATATGAACATTCCGGACAAACACGTATTCTGTTTTTTGTTTTATCCGGCCATTTGACTTGCGACCATATCATCCACAATTTGATGAAAGGCGCGGCGAACTTCTGCCGTGAGGGGCAGGAACTGCAAGGCAGTCTTATCACCCGCCTTGCGGATCACGCGGGCCTGATGGCGAACGTTCATGATGTGATCATGCATTTTGAATTTGATGGTGATGGGGCAAATGGTGTGATCACCAATAAAACGACCATCACAGCCCAATAAAATGCCGCTTTCGCTCCAATTTAATACGGGATAAATCGTATCCCCGATTTCAGCAACACAGCTGTCAGTTGCGCGGCGGGGATAGATGCGGCGCTGTGCGCCAGCTGTATCGATCGATCCTGTTTTTTTGGCGGTACGCCCGAATGATAGCCCAAACATATGATGTCCTTCCGAATGCTTTTACACCCTTATTATAACGCCGGAAGCCTTCTTTTCCCCATTATGACGCGCCTCTTGTAAAAAATCGAGCGCTAAAATTTATTTATACGTATGACTATATCTAGCAACTTTGTTATGAAAATGCAAGAAAAATATTGACAATAGAGGAATATTATCCTAATATCATCCTACGTAACGCCAGACGTGCGTCTTTTTGGCAAAGACCCATGGACTAAAGGCGCCGGATGTTGTGGCCACGAGGCTGTTTTAAACGATTCTCCTGCAACCACGTTTGTGTTGAAAAGGCAGTTCCTTTTGAAAAAGGGGCGGCTTTTTTATGTGTTTTTCATTTTATAAAAAAGGAATATTGAAATGTCTGTTTCAATCAATCAGGCGTTCGTGAAGCAATTCGAACGCGAAGTCCATGAATCGTACCAACGGCTCGGGTCTAAACTACGCGGCTGTGTCCGAACGATTACAAATGTCCAGGGGTCATCCGCTGTTTTTCAAAAGGTGGGCAAAGGCACGGCTGCCACCAAATCAACGCACGGCATGGTGCCGGTGATGAATATTGTTCACACGTCTGTTGAATGTCCGCTTTTGGATTATTATGCGGGGGACTGGGTGGATCGTTTTGATGAACTGCGTGTGCATCATGATGAACGCCAGGTTATTGCGAATGCGGGTGCGTATGCGCTGGGCCGTAAAACGGACGAGCTGATTATCACCGCGCTTGCCTCGGCTACTACAAATGTCATCAGTGATGGAAACGTGGGGCTGACAAAGGATAAAGTGCTTCAGGCCTATGAAACATTGGGGACATCGGATGTGCCGGATGATGGTCATCGGTTTGCTGTTGTGGGCTGGAAACAATGGTCTGAACTGCTCAAAATCCCTGAATTTGCATCAGCGGATTATAATGGAACCACTTCTTTGCCATGGGCGGGCGGGGCCCAGGCGCGTAAGTGGATGGGAACGACATGGGTGCAAATGTCGGGCCTTCCGATTGATGCGAATGATATCCGGTCTTGTTTCTGGTTTCATAAAACGGCGATTGGCCATGCCAGCGGATCCGAAGTCAAAACGGATGTGACCTGGCACGGGGACCGCGCGTCTCACTTTGTTCTGAATATGATGAGCCAAGGCGCGTCCTTGATTGATGGAACAGGTGTTGTCGTGATGAAATCCGATGAAACCCCAGACTAATCATAAAAGGAATAAAGGAGAATAAAAATGGCCTATAAAGGATCGGACCTGAGTGTACTGGCATATGCGAATAACTTTACACTTTGGCATTATACAACAATTGATACATCAGCAACGGTGACAGGGGCGGGTTATTTTAATAACGGCGCGGATATGCTGCGTGTTGGTGATTTGATTATTGCGAACATGGGTGTTGGCAGCACGCCTGTAAACAAATTTTATGTTGTCACGGGTAATACGGGATCGGTTGTAACGATTACTGTTTATGCTTGATACACCTGTATCTACTTTTTCATCTGTCCCGGCATTTTTAAATGCCGGGATTTTTTATTGAAAGGAAAACAAGATGACAAATCTTGAAATTATCAATGCGGCACTCATTAAAATTGGCGCGTATAAAGTGACGTCATTGAGCGATGGATCGGCGGAAAGTGATGTTGCATCTGCGCTTTATGCGCCGGTGCGTGATGCACTTTTATCCAGTTATCCATGGAGTTTTGCGACGATTCAGGTTGCGATTTCTCTTCATGAAACGGCGCCTATTTCTGATTATACATACGCTTATGCGTTACCGTCTGATCACTTGCGGACTTTATCGGTTGGAACAGCGCAAAAAAGTGCGGGGGCGATTTACCGGATCCAATCCGGACGGATCGAAACAGATCAAGAGAACATTATTTTATCGTATATCCGGCGTGTATCTGAAAGTGATGAGCCTGCCTATTTTACATCGGCCTTTATCGCGCGGCTTTCATACGAGATGTGCATACCGCTGACTGAAAATGCGTCGCGCTCTGATGTCTTGTATAAAGCAGCAGATATGGAACTGATCCGTGCGCGTCAAGTGGATGCCCAGCAGGATACGGTTTCGTCTATTCGTACATTTCCATTGATTGATGCCAGGGGGTAAAATGACAAAAGTTGTCCAGATTAAAACAAATTTTACATCCGGGAAAATATCGCCTGATTTAAAGGGGCGCGTTGATTTACGTGCATATGATAATGGTGCGCAAGAATTAAAAAACCTTTTTATATCACCGACGGGTGGGGTTCAGCGCCGTGCCGGGCTTTTATACCTTGATACATTTCCATCCTATGGGCGGATGATTCCTTATGAATACGATGTCAATACAAGTTATCTTCTTGTCATGACGCATCTGCAGATGCATGTGTATTTGGATGGTGTATTGCAAGGCAGTATGGCATCGCCATGGACAAGCGCGCATTTGGATCAATTGAATTTTACGCAAGGGCCGGATGCCTTATATATTACGCACCCGGATGTGCCTCCAAAAAAAGTGGTGCGCAGCAGCCTGGGCGCATGGACGATTTCGGATTGGACGTGGGCAAAGGATATAACAGGGAATATTCAATATCAGCCGTATTATAAATATGCAGCCGCGGACGTAACGTTGTTTTCGAGCGGGACAAGCGGAACGGTTACAATCACGGCATCCAGCGGTGTTTTTACATCATCCCATGTTGGCGTGCGGCTGCGGATCAGGTCAACGGAATGTACCATTGCAACATATGTGAACCCGACAACGGTAACGGCAACGGTGCATGGAACACTGGCCGCAAACCCGGCGACAACAGACTGGGCAGAAGGCGCATTTTCATCCTATCGTGGATATCCTGTGTCTGTCGCATTTCATCAGGATCGATTGGTGATTGGCGGCAGCAAATCGTTATTAAACAGACTATGGTTTTCGAAAACAGGGGATCATTTTAATTTTAATCTGGGCACCGGACTTGATGATGAATCGATTGATTTTGGGATTGTATCGGATCAGGTGAATGCGATACGCGGCATGATTTCCAGCCGGCATTTGCAAGTCTTTACATCTGGCGCAGAATGGATGGTGACAGGGGATCCATTAACCCCAACAAATATTCAGATGAAGCGGCAAACACGTATTGGATCCGCAACGGATCAAACGATTGCCCCGGTTGATGTGGATGGTGCAACGTTATTTATTGCGCGGAATAAAAAAGAAATTCGTGAATTTTTATATACGGATGTTGAACAGGCGTATCAATCGACTGATCTAACCCTTTTATCCCGTGATATTATCGTGGGGACGATGGGCCAATGCTATGATAAAAATCGGCGACTTTTATTCGTGATGCGCGCGGATGGAAAATGCGCCAGCCTGACAATGTACAGGGCCGAAGG
>CAZQLB010000013.1:11556-18127 GCA_964593915.1 uncultured Pseudobdellovibrionaceae bacterium | reverse complement strand
TGACCGACCTTCACAATACCATGCCGAATCCGGTCAGCAGCCCGCCGACACCATCCAGTAAACGCGGCGAACCAGACCTCGAAAAAGTTCAAAAAGAAAAACTGGAAAAAGAAGTCGCAAAACGTGAAGAAGCCGAATTTGAAAAAGTAAAAAAGAAAATTGAACAGGCTTTGCAGGATAGTCCAGAGCTGAAACAACTGACAAAAAATGTTGTGATGGACATGACGCCAGAAGGACTGCGCATCCAAATCGTGGATCAGGAAGGCGCCGCGATGTTCTCTAGCGGCTCATCCGAAATGTACGAAAAAACCCAAAAACTTTTAAGCACAGTTGCCGGAGCCATAAAAGATTTACCGAACCAAGTTTCAATCCGTGGGCATACAGATGGGGTCCCCTATCGCGGCCAAAATGGTTATACGAACTGGGAATTATCCGCGGACCGTGCGAATGCCAGCCGTATGGCATTGATGTCGGGCGGCCTTACGGGCGCGCGGGTGGCCAATGTTGTTGGAAAAGCCGATACCGATCATTTCATTAAAGACAATGCAAAAGATCCACGGAATCGGCGCATCTCGATTATCTTGCTTCATGATAAACAAACAAAGGATACAGGGGCAAATACCAGCAGCGGGAAAAGCGCCGCGGCTGATGTTGGGGGCCAGGTTATGGATGATGATCCAGGCTATAAACCAACACCAGGGAATGTCACATTCCCATAGGTTTTGATCAGCTAAATCGATTGCTGCGCGGAAATCCATTCGGGGGTAATTTCCCCATTTGGGCACGGTTGCCAAGCCAAGGGGTCATATCCGCGACACGCATTGTTTTGGATCCGGATATAAAACTGATCCCCTCTTTCATATTAAAAAGCTGGATATCGGCAACATCTGCGCCATCCGTATATTTTTGTAGGATAACCCCTTTGCCTTTTGACATCTCTGGGATCTGATCCAGGGCAAAAACACTCATCTTCCGGTTTGTTCCGATAATACAGACATGATCTGTACCCGGCAGAACAGGCATCGCCATAAGCGCCTCAGCCCCCGCGGTCACATTCATGACCTGTTTACCATTTTTCGTTTGGGCAAGACATTCAGCCCCCGCCACAACAAATCCCAATCCATCCGATGAAACAAGCAATAATTTACAACCAGCATCATGTATATGCATGGACGTAATATCGGCCTCGCCCATTTCCAGTATCAATTTAATCGGTTCGCCAAACCCACGCCCCGATGGCAACTTATCAACCGGCAGAGTGTAAAAACGGCCATTCGTTCCAAATATGACCAATTTATCCGTTGTCATTGCAGGTATAAGAAACCGAGATCTATCCCCATCCTTATATTTAATATCATCTACGGCAACAGCGTGCCCCTTAACAGTACGGATCCACCCTTTATCCGAACAAATAATGGTAACAGGCTCTTTTGGCGTTAAAACATCGTCCAGTTCCTGAAGCGCAATTGGCGCAGGTGCGGCCCCAAGAACAGTGCGCCTACGGCCCAATGCCGTTTTCGGATCATATGCTTTGCGCAGATCAGAGACTTGTTTACCAATTTCTGTCCACTGACGTTTTTCGGAGGACAAGAGTTTTTCAAGCGCATCCTGTTCCTTGGACAGTTCGTCATGTTCCTTACGGATTTCCATTTCTTCCAGCTTGCGCAAGGACCGCAAACGCATATTCAATATCGCCTCTGCCTGGATATCATTAAGGCCAAATGCCTTCATCAGCGCAGGTTTAGGTTCGTCTTCCATCCGGATAATACGGATTACTTCGTCAATATTTAAGTAAACAATCAAATACCCATTCAGCACATCAATCCGGTGTTTCACCTTTTCAAGACGATGGGTCGATGTCCGGATCAAGACATCGCGGCGATGATGCAAGAAAGCATTAAGTACTTCTTTCAAGCTCATTACACGGGGAACAACGCCCCCATCCAACACGTTCATATTAATGAGAATGCGCACCTCAAGATCACAGGCACGAAACAGCGTTTCCATCATCAATGCCGGATCAACGTTCCGAGATTTAGGAACCAAAACAACACGAATATCTTCCGCACTTTCATCCCGGATATCATCAAGCAGCCCGGTTTTCTTTTCAACAATCAGGTTTGCAATATCTTCAATCAATTTTGATTTCTGAACCTGATATGGAATCTCGGTCACAATAACCTGATACCCGCCGCCTTTTAACTCTTCTCTTTCATATCGGGCACGAAGGCGGAAACCGCCCTTTCCGGTTTTATAGGCATTCAAAATATTTTCTGGTGGCTCGATCAATATACCACCTGTGGGAAAATCTGGCCCCGGGATACAGGCAACCAATTCCTCATCCGTAACCTTTTCTTGCCCCTTTTCGAGTATCAAGGTCAAGGCATCACATATTTCTGCCACATTGTGTGGGGGAATACTGGTTGCCATCCCCACGGCAATGCCAGTCGCACCATTCGCCAAAAGATTTGGGAAATTCGCGGGCAAAACAACTGGTTCGTTTGTATCACCATCGTATGTCGCACGAAAATCAACCGCGTCCTCATCAATACCTTGTAAAAGGCGAATGGCCGTATCAGTCAAGCGCGCCTCTGTATACCGCATGGCGGCGGCATTATCACCATCAATATTTCCAAAATTTCCCTGACCATCCACCAACGGATAACGGACCGAAAAATCCTGCGCCAGGCGGACCAGCGCATCATAAACCGACTGGTCACCATGCGGGTGAAATTTACCGATGACATCCCCTACAACACGCGCTGATTTTTTGGGTGGATCCGATGGGTCCAGTTTTAATTGCGCCATAGCAAATAAAACACGGCGATGGACAGGTTTTAATCCATCACGCACATCGGGTAATGATCGTGCCATAATCGTCGACAAAGCATAGGATAAATAGCGATCCGCCAGCAAGGATGTCAGCGGTTGATCCAAAATGGCAGCTGTCTGCCGCGGGGGGGGTGTTGTCTTAGCCATAACGGGATGTTTACGCGTTTAGCGCTCTTTTCGCAAGGGTTTTGGCAAAGAAAACCCCAGTTTTTTATGAAACAGCACGATGAGGTTGTTGTTCACAAGCGCGTTCCACCCGTTCTAAAAGTTGTATCCGGGCTTCAGGGACACCCATACGATGATGATTAAAAACCCAATGTTCCAGAAAATAACCCGTCATTTTTAATCCCGTCAAAACATCTTCCATATCGCCAAGACGTTCCAAATGGGGGCAAGGTTTTAGAAATTCGGGTAATTCCAAAAGCTTTGTACGATAAACAGCCCCATACTGGGCACTGACAGCGACTCCGCTTTTGGGTGAAATATAAAATAAATCCATCACATCGCCGCCCGCCGCACAACGGGATAAATCCAATGCAAATCCTAATTCCTTCATTAGGGCAATTTCCCATACAACATAGGCAGGTCCCCATGTTTCTTCCAACATCAACTGATCCATTAACGCCAAAAGCCCATGATACAATCCAGGATGAGGTTCCCTTTCCGGCAATGTCTCGTCACACAGCATACAGGCCGACGAAAGTGCAGCAAGACGTATCGGGTCTGTCATGCAATGGCTAGCCGTACCGCGAATAGGTTCAATCGTGAATGTCCCCATCTGGTCCAAAACACGGGCCTGCCAGCGCGCATCCACAATCGCCCCCTGCTCAATTCCCATACGCCGTGTACGTGATTGGCCGCCCGGAACATACCCAACCACACGGCCATAATGTTCCGTCATCAGGGTGACAATTAATCCATTTTCACCGTGCGCCCGTACCCGCAGGACCACGCCCGTTTCTTGCCAGCTGTTCATAGAAGTGATTATGAGAATAAAAAGTTCAAGTTTTCTACCTGAAAAAGACAGGACCGTTTATAAGGGTATAGAATGTTCAAAAAGGGTGCAAGGGCTATACCCAAAATCTTGCGCTAAATTGTCCACTTTCTTTTTTTAATGCACGTACTATATTAAAGACATGCAACAAGACACATCTTTTAATAGTTTGGCGGGTATGCTTTTGATCGCTATGCCCAACATGATGGATCCGCGGTTTCACCGGTCGGTTTTATTTATATGCGCCCATGATTCGAATGGCGCGATGGCCCTGATGCTGAATCAACCCAGTTATGGGATGGATATTTATGACCTGTTTGAACAGCTTGACATCAAAAAGACCATGATGACTGACAGAACACCAAATACTGAAGACGATGATGACGACCCGCTATCCGAAGTTGCTGTTTTAAATGGGGGGCCTGTTGAAACGGGACGCGGTTTTGTCCTGCATGGACCTGATTTCAGTCAAAAAGAAACGGTTATGATCAACGATCAGTTTTCTGTAACAGCGACCGTTGATATTTTGCAAGCCATTGCCAAGGGCGAAGGCCCCCATGATTTTAGCCTGATGCTTGGGTATGCAGGCTGGCAAGCCGGTCAATTAGAACAAGAAATGCTGGATAACACATGGCTTACCGTTCCTGCCACACCTGAACTGGTTTTCCGCACCCCTGCGGCAGATCAATGGGATATCGCCATCAGCACATTAGGCTTTCATCCAGCACAGCTATCGTCTCTGTCTGGCCGTGCATAGAATAACCACGTGTAAATTGCCTATATCTTTACTCAAAGTCGTTTTATTTTTCACCTATTCTTATTAAATATTCATGTACGATAAAGAAACAAGGGTGATAAAAACGACTGTTTTTTTCACTCAGAGAAAGAACACTATTGTATGCAGTAATGACACATCTATGATTGTATAATACAATCTTTTTGTTCATTCTTTATAAAATCGTTTCCATGGATATTTTATATGCTCGATTTTGAAAAAAATAAGATTCAAAGTATTTTTCACGCTCCCAAAATCCTCAGTATTCTCAGTGATTATGCAGGAGTGGGGTTATGGGACGCCGAACTTCATCACGGCGACCCCCGTCATGTAAAAAGTCGCTGGAGATGGTCGGGGGAGTTCCGCCGCCTTTTGGGATTTAACCCAAAAGACACAAGTAATTTTCCGGATTTAATGACATCTTGGTCTGATCGTTTACATCCAGACGATGTCTATCCGACTTTCACGGCTTTTGAAGCTTGTTTAAACGATCGAACAGGACGCATTGGTTATGATGTTAAATACCGTCTTCGCATGCGGAACGAAACCTATCGCTGGTTTCGGGCGATCGGCGGTGTTTTACGTGACAACAATATGATGGCTATTCGGGCATGCGGTTCTCTGATCGATGTGGACGAAGAAGTCATGAGCGAAAAAAATCGTCGTGAAACGGTCCAGCGTTTTATATCAACATTAGAAAACGAAATCAGTAAAATTGTTTTAGCGGCGAACACCAGTGCTCAGCAGGTTGCCTCTGCATCTGAGGAATTGGCTGTATCCAGTACACAAATTTCCAGCCGGATCAGTAAAATATCTGACTTTTCACAAATTGCATCAATTGAAGCAGAAAACACCAATACAGTTGTACAAGGATTGCTTACAGCGTCGGAATGTGTGGCTGATGTCCTTCGCATTATTGAAGAGATCGCATCAAAGACGAATTTATTGGCATTAAACGCAACAATCGAAGCATCTCGTGCAGGTGATGCAGGCCGCGGTTTTGCCGTTGTTGCAAATGAAGTAAAATCCTTATCCCAACAAACATCTGGTGCCATTGACAACATAGCCATTCAAATTCACACCCTACAGGTTGAATCGAAAAAGATGGTTGATGCTATTGAACGTATTGGTAACATGATTCATTCATCCAAGGAACTGACAGACGAAATTTCTCATACCGTTGTTCAGCAAGAAAGTGCGACACGTGAAATTGCAAGACAAATCAACGATGTTGCCATGGAAATTGTCAGCGTATCAGACAAAGTCAACAAGGTTTCGGACGACCTGAAAAAATCAGATTGATAAAAAAGGGGGTATCAAATCCCCCCTCTTTTATCCTATAGAACCTAACCTTTTTATACCATCGCCATACCGCCATTGACATGAATGGTTGCGCCGGTGATATACCCGGATTCGGACGAGGCCAGGAACAACGCCGCTGCCGCGATCTCATCGGGCGTTCCCATCCGGTTCATGGGAATATTTGCGCTGATTTTTGCTTTTTGATCATCGGTCAAAACATCGGTCATGCTGGTGGCAATGAACCCCGGCGCAATACAATTTACTGTAATGTTACGGGTCGCCAGTTCCGCCGCCATGGCTTTTGTCCAACCGGTCATCCCCGCTTTTGATGCCACATAATTACACTGTCCCGGATTACCGGTTGTACCGACCACGGACGATATGTTCACAATACGGCCATACCGGCGTTTCATCATGCCGCGTTGAACGGCCTGGGCCAATTTAAAGGGAACTGTCAGGTTTACGGTTAAAACCTCGTTCCATTCGTCATCTTTCATCCGCATGGACAGGTTATCGCGTGTTAATCCCGCATTATTGACCAGGATATCAATCTGGCCCATTGCAGCCTCGGCCGCCTTAACCAGTTCATCTGCCGCGGCTGGGGACGATAAATCCGCCGGTACGACATGAACACGATCTTTCAGCTCGGCGGCGAGCTCTTCGAGTTT
>CAZQLB010000013.1:3473-11546 GCA_964593915.1 uncultured Pseudobdellovibrionaceae bacterium | reverse complement strand
GCAGTATTCCGACCAGATATCGCGACTGTTGCCCCCTGATGATGCAGGGTTTTTGCGATCGCGGCGCCAATTCCCCCCGTTGCCCCGGTGACCAAAGCCATCTTTCCGTTTAAATCAAATAAGTGCATTTTTGTTTTTCCTTTCTTTTTACAAAACTGTCATCCCGGAAGCCCCGAACAGGGCTGTCCGGGATCCATTCTGCCGCAATCCGACCGCTCGATAATGGATCCCTGCTTTCGCAGGGATGACAGCTTTTTTATCGCGATAATCTTAAACGATTTGACGATAAAGATCATCCCAATTCGGGTTCTCCTCTTCAATCAAGCGAATCTTCCAGTCTCTCTTCCATCGTTTAAGCTGTTTCTCACGAAGAATCGCCGATTCAACGTTCTCTGTTTGCTCAAAATAGACCAGCCTGTCGACATCATACTTCTTTGTAAAACCATCTGCCAGTTTTTCTTTATGTTGCCAAATACGCTGAATCAAGTTTGATGTAACGCCCACATAAAGAGTCCCATATTTTTGGCTAGCCAGAATGTATACCCAATATGTTTTCATTCGTTTTAGTTGCAGAATGGATCCCTGCTTTCGCAGGGATGACAAGGTTTAATAGATTGTTTTTAGCACCGCATCAATTTCTTCGGGTGTTCCGGCATTGATGCCTGTGATATCCGGTGCAATGCGTTTAATCAGGCCGGATAACACTTTACCTGCACCCAGTTCAACCGAATGCGTTACGCCCAATTCCTGCATCGCCATCACACTTTCACGCCAGCGCACCATCCCTGTCACCTGCTGGACCAGCAAATCACGAACAGTGTCCGGATCTGTGACAGGAGCGGCCGTTACGTTTGCAACAACGGGCACAGCAGGTGCTGCCATTTTAACATCCATCAAGGCCGCGCGCATCACATCGGCTGCGGGCTTCATCAAACTGCAATGAAACGGCGCCGATACAGGAAGCATCAAAGCCCGTTTTGCCCCGCGTGCGGTGGCCAGATCAGCCGCCATTTTAACCGCGCCGGCATGGCCTGAAATCACCACTTGGCCGCTGCTGTTATCATTCGCCGATTCAACAATCTCGGCCCCGGCCTGCGCCTGTGCCTCTTTCGTAATGGTTTGAACATCGGCTAAATCCAGGCCCAAAATCGCGGCCATCGCCCCCTGCCCCACAGGAACGGCAGACTGCATGGCGCGCCCGCGCGTTTTCAAAAGCCGTGCGCAATCGGAAAGAGAAAAAGTCCCCGCAACACACAGAGCCGAATATTCACCCAGCGAATGGCCCGCAACATAAGCCGCCATTTCAGGCAAAGTTTTTCCCGCCTGCTCCATTAAAACGCGCGCCGCTGCAACCGATACAGCCATAAGGGCGGGCTGGGTATTTTCAGTCAGGTTCAGATCGCTTTCGGCCCCTTGCGTCATCAACGCAAACAGATTTTGGGATAACGCATCATCAACTTCCTGAAATACAGCGCGGGCGGCGGGATATGTATCGGCCAGTGCCTTTCCCATTCCAACAACCTGTGACCCTTGACCTGGAAAAACAAATATACGCGACATCTTCTATTTCTACCTTTTCTGCTTTTTTACATACGACAGAAGGGGACCCCTCTGCTCGTCCACTAACATTCAATAAACCGCCATATTAACGATCTTATTGTCCTCTGCAAAGAAATATATTTTAGATATGACAACTAAAGTTGCACTTATCCCCGAATCCCCATTAGTCTGAGGGTGCTTACAAAAAACTGACCTGCAAAACGCAGGATGAATAAAATCCATAAAAATCACGGCGAAGTGATTTGATGAGGTGTGTGACCGTCTGCCCCTTTGAAAGGAGAATATGATGACACATGCATTATCAAATCAAGATTTCCGCCCGATGGCATCCATTGATTTGGCCGAACATCTGCGGGCGGCCATTGCTGAAATTGACGATTACTACACCTTGATGATCGAGGCTGGGGAAAACCCGAACCTGGACCACATTGGATACCTGTGCGAGACACGGCTTGATGATTTTCGCACCCTGCTTCGGCAACCCACCCTTACGCGGCAGGAATTGGAAAAGCTGCTTAGAGGGGCACGCATTGATGTCCGCCACATGATGGGCCCGCGCACCTATGTCCGCATCCCCAAACCCGTCCAGGCACCAGACCCCGCCCACGACTGGGCCCGCATGATGGCACGTTGTGTCATGAAACGCGTCAACCAGAATAATCAGGAGTAGGTTATATCACAAAAAAAACCGGGCAAATCACCCGGTTTTTTTGTTTTTTCAATTTCTGAAATCTTACCAGGTACGAAATTCACCACTATCCAGGTGAACGAAGTTCGATTTTGGATAGAAACCAACCCCGCCCGCCTGCAGTTTTTTGGCACAATCCCGAATGTTGCGGGCTGTTTTGCCGGTCATGCGGACATCTATCGCCTGTCCTGTCATGTGCAGAGAGTGACGCGCAACACCATAGCTTACGCGTGAGAGCATGGCATTCGTGCGCGGCGAACGGTATCCAGACAGGATCTGGAATGGTTCATTTGTATCCAGGCTGCGCTGAACGACATAAAGGATATCAATCGTCCGCGGATCAATTGGGAATTGTTCATTGTTTCGGAAATCACGCAGGATGTGAGAAATTTGTTCAAAAGATTCTGGCAAATATTTATTCCCGACACGATAAACGCCGTTAAAGCTTTCACCCGTATGTGCATTACGAAAATAGACACGATGGGCGCCATCCGCAGACATTGCCGCGAAAGCCGGCTTCATCAAGCCGCAGGACAAGAACCCTGCAGCGGCAAGCCCCCCCGCCATTTTCAGGACGTCACGGCGACCACAAGGGGCGTTGTTCAGTGACCTGAGAGGCTGGCCGTCCGCATCCACAAGAGGCGCTGGCGCTGTTTGATGTTGATTTGATGTATGTGATGATTGTATGAGCATGTAATATTAAAGCGTAGGATATGGCATTTGTTTATTTTTGTTGTGGCCGATATCTGTCTTCCTTTTTTCCTGGTGCGTCACAAGGACGCGTTACAACGTGTCATGAACTGTGAATTAGCAGAACTTCCGTCCGAAAAAAAGAAAAAAATGGTTAACTTGAAATTTTATAACCAAAAGAATCCCTGTATGAAGCCTATATTATAAAAATAAATACGCTTATCCCATTGTTTTATATACGTTTTAAAGAACATAATATAGAATTAAAAGAATCTTTCATTTTTTGCTATTTCCCCCGCATCAGATCCTCAAATCAACGATTCTCATCTCTTTTTTCTGAATCAAAATCGCGAGTCGCGCCGGGGGTAACGGTTGATTTTTGCCCCCGAATATAATAGGTCCGAACCGTCCCATCCGGACGCATCACGGCAAATTCACCCGTCTTGGGACGAAAGCGAATAACATCCCCGTTTGCTTCTGTGTGTGTTTGAATATCCTGTGCTGGATCTTTTAGAAACGCGTGAGCAGCCAAAACATAGTCCAATATGTTGCCATGCCCTGTCTGCCAACCATGTTTGATAAAATGATTTTCCGCATTTTCATAAGGCGACAAAGACCGAGTCCCCGTCCATATATGATCAATCGACCGACCAAGCGCGTATTCCAGATTTTCAATATCACGGACGGTTTTATCCTGAAAAAATAGGGTTTCACCCCCGCTGAATCTGTTTTCAAGATATATATCACTGCCTTTTTTAAGGTGACCCCCTGCAAAAGCCAGGACAGTTAAAAAAGTCAGAATTAAAACGAGAAAAAATCGGTAATTGTTCAATCGGCCAGAAATAAGCTTAGTCACCCTTTTTGCGTTCCCCATAAATAAGGCGATCCACCTTCTGACGAAAAATGTGCGGATCCGCGACATAAGGCACAGCCATCATCCGGCTACCCGTTCCGGTAAACACAATCCCGCCATACCCCATCATCATACCAGGAATTGTACGTTCAATCTCGGCGCTTTCAATCCGATCGATCGGTAATTGAACCGTGTCCATACGCACAAGGCCCGTGCGCAATAAAACACGCCGGGTTGTCAGAATCAGAAGCAGATAGTGTTTGGTTACATAAGCAAGCCCAAGCATAATCCCAGCAACCAAAAGCAAGAAAAGGCCTAAATTAAACACACGCATCATTAAAAATAAGGCAAAGGCCATCACGGCCAACCCTTTCCAATAAATGCCATTATGAAATGTTGCAACATGAACAACGCGTTCTTCATCAAACAAGGATATGTCCCGCGGCAAGGGGATTGCGGGCAAAGAGGCCCCGCCATACCCGTCCGGATTGTGGCCACCAAATTGCTTTTCATCCATCATATCCGACATTTTAACGCCCTCGTCCCTTATCATCATCTTCTTTCAAAGTGCGGGCATATTCAATTCCGCGTCGGAATTTTATGGGATCAACAATGGGCGGCAATACAATCTGCCCGACGCCCATTCCGTGTATCACAACCTGACCAAAGTCCAGCATCCGCCCCAAGAAACTTTGATATACATTAACCCCTTCAATCCGTTCGATATTCATTTCTCCGACGTATCTGGCGACCAGGCCATGCTTATAAACAACACGTTCTGTTGTAATCGCAATTTCGGTTGTTGCACGGGATACCATCATGTAAAGGCATTTATAGGCGCCGATCAAAACAAAGGCAGCCGCAACAAAATGCACAGCCGGATGAAGCTTTAAAATAATAGAAAGCCAGCTGTCATCCATATCCCATTTACTTATAGATAGAGGAAGGCCTATTTGCATCTGCCCATAAATTGCGGCCACATAAACAGCTATAGCAAATATAAGGCCCAGTACGACATTCATCACCGCCGCAAAGGTATAAAGCGGATGAAAACGACCAACATGAACAATCCGTTCACCGGGCGCAGCTGATTGCATGACATAAATCATTTACGGCTATCCTGTCTACTCATCCCCAAGGCAAATCCCCAAATCCCGTGCAGTCTTTATCACTGTACCATGGATATCGACCGAACGAAAAGATCGAAAGGCACGTTCGATCGGCACAGAAACAACCGCCCGGTTTTGCCAAACAACCATATGCCCAAACTGCTCGTTTACGACCATATCAATAGCAAATACACCCAAAGCCGAAGCCAGTAAGCGATCTCCATAAGTCGGCGGCGCCCCACGCGGAATATGCCCAAGCGAGGTTACGCGCGTTTCCGCTCCAGTAGCCTTTGCAATCTGATCCGCAAAATAGGCCCCAATCCCGCCATAACGAACAGCGCCATCCGCGTGAATCACTTGGGCCTTTTCCCCTTTGGCTGTTTCAACAGCTTCAGAAACAATCATCAAACAAAAACGAGGACCAGATGTCATAGATTGACGAACACGATCAAGAACAACATCCATTTTATAGGGAATTTCAGGGATCAGAATGATATCTGCACCACCCGCAACGCCAGCGTGCAAAGCAACATGCCCTGCATCACGCCCCATCACTTCCAATATCATGACCCGATCATGGCTGGCAGCCGTGGGCTGCAACCTGTCCAGCGCCTCGGTTGCAACCATGACCGCGGTATCAAAACCAATCGACTTTTCGGTTTCGCCGATATCATTATCCATTGTCTTAGGGATGCCAATAAATGGAATATTTCCCTTTGATGTCAAATGGTGAAGCATTTCGAGCGATCCGTCTCCACCAATTCCGATCAAAGCGTCCAAATCCAATTTTTTAAGCGCATCGATCACTTCTCCGCTACGATCTTGCGGAACGCCATGGGAATCTGGAAAATGGAAAGGATCGTATCGGCGATACGTCCCCAAAACGGTGCCGCCCATGCGTAAAACTTGGGTGTCAAACATAGCGGGAGTTAACGTTTTAATTCGTTGAGGGACCTCCAGCAACCCCATATATCCATATTCAATTCCGACGACCTCAAATCCCCTCCGGGCTGCCGCAAAAACCACCGCGCGAATAGCTGCATTCAGGCCCGCGCAATCTCCACCACTGGTTAATAATCCTATTCTCTTTGCCATGATTTTTCTTGTATTTTACCTTTCTCTCTCTATCATCTCAAAAAACCCTACCAAATCAAAGGTGTTTTTGATATACTGGGCACCAATGAGTGATTTTTTTGACATTCCCGATACCGAGGAAGAGGTTCGTGCGCGTTTATCAGACCTACGCGCTGAACATCAGACCCTGGACGATGAGATCGATTCGCTGACCCGCGGGGCCGGCCCGGTTGATTTCGTAAATCTTCAGCGCCTTAAAAAACGCAAACTCTGCCTGAAAGATATGATTCTGAAACTGGAAAGCCAACTTGTTCCAGATATTATTGCATAAAATATGACAAATATAATAAAGGGGTAGCTTATTCACAAAGTCCTACCCCTTTGTGTTTTTTTATGTCATAAGATCCCGCCAACACATTTATATATATCATACACATCATTATGCTGACCCTATCGAATCTGACCTATCGTATCGGCCCACGAACCATTATTGAAAACGCAAGCCTCAGCGTCACGGACGGCTGGCGCGTGGGGGTTGTTGGATTAAATGGAGCCGGGAAGTCTACCTTGTTCAAACTCATCTCGGGTGAACTTCATCCGGATATGGGTTCGATTAGTATCAGCACCAAACAGCGCCTGGGGATGGTCCGGCAGGATATCCCCGAAACGGATACCCCCCTGATTGATCTTGTGGTCGGTGCAAACGAGGAAATGGCCGGGTTACTGCGCGATGTGGAAACAGAACAAGATGGCAATAAACTGGCTGATATGTATCAACGCCTGATCGACATGGATGCCTATAGCGCACCATCAAAGGCCGCGATGCTTTTAGCCGGATTGGGGTTCAAAGAACATCAGATGACAGAACCCTTTTCATCCTTCAGTGGCGGGTGGCGTATGCGCGTTGCTTTGGCGGCGGCATTGTTTCTGGAACCTGAAATTCTGCTACTTGATGAACCGACCAACCACCTGGATCTGGAAGCCATTATGTGGCTTGAGACATATTTGTTATCCTATCCGCATACATTGATGATCATCTCGCATGACCGCGAACTTTTAAATAAATGTATTGATCATGTGATTCATGTCGATAAAAAACAGCTGACTTTGTATACCGGGAATTACGATACATTCGAACGTGAACGTGCGATGCGTCTGGGGCTCCAGCAAAAGATGCATGAAAAGCAACAGGCGGAACGCGCCCATATTCAGCAATTTGTTGATCGGTTCAGAGCAAAAGCCAGCAAGGCACGTCAGGCACAAAGCCGTATCAAGGCCCTTGAAAAAATGGATATTGTCGATGCGGTTATTGCCGATCGCGCTGTACAATTCACGTTCCCCAGCCCGGAAAAGCTCCGCCCTCCCATGATCGTGAGCGATCATGCCGATATCGGGTATACGGATGGTAAGCCTGTTTTATTTAACGTGAATGCCTCGATCGATCCGGATGACCGCATTGCGCTGTTAGGTGCAAATGGTAATGGAAAATCAACACTGATGAAATTGATTGCCGGAAAATTAGGAACAATGAAAGGCGATATCACAAGATCCGGAAAACTGCGAATCGGATATTTTTCACAGCATCAAACAGAAGAACTGGATGTGAATTCCACACCTTACTATGAAATGTTTAAATTGATGCAGGAAAAGGACAAGGATGTAAAAGAATCCGTTGTTCGGGCAAAGCTGGGGGCCTTTAAATTCTCGCGTGATCTTGCCGATAACCGGATTGCGGATTTGAGCGGCGGTGAAAAGGCGCGATTATTGTTTGCGTTTATGAGTTTCGATGCCCCTCACCTTTTACTTTTGGATGAACCCACAAACCACCTGGATGTTGATGCGCGCGAAGCATTGGTCCATGCCTTAAATGCGTATGAAGGTGCGATTGTCATTGTCAGCCACGATCCCAATATGGTTGAACGCGTGGCGGATCAGTTATGGGTTGTCAAGGATGGATCCTGTACAAACTTTGACGGTGACCTTGATGACTACAGGGCCTTTACCATTGAGTCGCGTAGGCTTGAACGCAAGAAAGAAAAACAATCAAAAGACAAAGAGTCTGCACGTACAGAATCCGTTAAAGCCGATATCGTATCTCC